>CAZGBW010000278.1:0-4205 GCA_964523995.1 uncultured Victivallales bacterium
CCCAGGCCGCTGCCCCACATGCCGCCGGAAAACATGGCCGAGAGCGATTGCAGGACCTGCCAGCCCCGTCCGGTCGGATCGGTGAAGGGATCCTGCCAGGCGAGGAACCGGAGGCGTGCATGCCCGAACAACTGGAAGCCGCCATAACTGGCGAGGGTTGCCGCCGCGGAGCCGACGAGCAGGTATCCCCAGCGACCCGTGGCCATGAACACCAGGACCAGCACCACGATATTCAGAAGAATGATCATGCCCAGATCGCGTTGCAGGATCAGCAGCGACATGGGAATGGCCCACAGGAATCCGAGCAGGATCAGGGATTTGAGCGGGGGGGCGGGGATTCCGGCAACCGTCTGCTGGAGTGGCTTGCGGAAGTCGGTGATGACGCCTGCCAGGAAAATCGCCAGCAGAAGCTTGATGATTTCCGCCGGATTGACCTGGCCGGCGAGGAACACCGCTCCACGGAAACGCTGTCCGGTCACGAGAATGACCCCCAGCGCGGCGGCGGCCAGCAGGAGGGCGGGCATACCAAGCCTTGACAGGAGGGTATGACGCCCCTGCCGGAACATGAGCCAGGTGAGAAGAAAGGAGCCCAGGCCCAGTGGATAGGCATAGGTGGAGGCGCGTGTGCGGTCGCAGAAGTCAAGATTCCCGAAACGGAACTGGATCAGCAGTCCGATGCCGGTCAGCAGCAGCACCAACGGCGGCAGGACCTGGTCGCCCTTGAACCCGGAGAGCCGGTTGACCAGCCATAGGAAAAGGCAGGAAAACGCCAGGAGCGCCAACGGCAGCAGATCGGTCATCCGCACATCGGGGGTGCTTGCCAATTTCACCGCCATCACCATGAGCCAGCCGCTTAGCAGGATCAGGAACGTCATGCCGTAGATCGCCCCTTCGCCAGACGGATGCGTTGATTTTTTGCGTGCCTTGGTCATTTCAGCGGGGAACCTCCTGCCGGGATGGTGGATCAAACAACCCCAGTGACTGGGCCTTGCGCAACAGTCCGGCGGCCACGGGGAGTGCGGACTGGGAACCAAAGCCCCCGCCTTCGACAATGACGGCAAACGCGAGGACGGGATTGTCCGCGGGGGCGAAGCCGATGAACCAGCCGTGATCGGCCCCGTGGGGATTCTGGGCCGTCCCGGTTTTCCCGGCGACATCAAGGTCGGCGATATCCGCCCCGCGGCCGGTTCCATGGGTGACGACCTGCCGCATCATGGCCGTCAGTGTCCGCGCCACCTGGGGAGGGAAGACCCGGTCCGCCGGTTTGACGGGGGCCGTGGCAGAGAGTCGAGGGGGGCAGAGTGCCCCGCCCTGGCCGATGGCACCCGCCAGCACCGCCATATGAAGAGGGGTCACCAGAAGGTCGCCCTGCCCGATCGCGATCTGGGCTGTTTTTGCCAAATCGCGGTCGGACAGGGGAGGGATGTTTCCCGCCATGCAGGCGAGTTTCCCCGAGGATCCTTCCAAGAGTGTCCAGGGGCGCGTGATCCCGCACCGGACAGCGGCATCCCGCAGGGCCGGGCCGCCGACCTGGACACCCAGCCGGGCGAAATAGACATTGGATGACTTGGCCAGGGCCTCCCGCATGTTGAGTGTCCCGTGCCCTGGCCAGGTTTTCCCCTTGCGCCGGTACTCGTAATACTCATGATCGCGGATGGGCTGGCTGGCGACCCCGGCGCGGTATCCTTCCGCCGGGCAGTCGAAGCGGGGGTCCAGCCCCTTTTCCAGCGCGGCGGCCGCGACGAGCACCTTGAACGCGGAGCCGGCCGGATACAACCCCTGCAAGGCGCGGTTGAGCAGCCGGGCCTGCGAATCCTTGCGCGCGAACAGCGTCGGGTTCAGGTTGTTCGGATCGTAGCCAGGAGAGCTGTAGAGGACGAGAATCGCCCCGTCGGTCGGGTTCAGGATCACCACGGCGCCCTTGGTGCCCTTCATCAGTTCGTGGGCGGCCTGCTGCAGGCCGGCATGCAGGGTCACGGCGATGTCACTTCCCCGGAGGTCATCGCGCTTGACGAGATTCCGGCGGAACCGTTCCCATTCCGGAGCGGTCACGTGCGTGATCCCGCTCAGCGCCGCCTGTTCCGCCGCCTCGATGCCGGCCATCCCGTACAGGGGGTGGTCATAGCCGACAATATGACAGAAGGCGGCTCCCCCCGGATACCAGCGTTTGGCGGGTGTTGCGGGTTCCGTCACCGCCAGCCTGGTCTTCTGGGCGTCAAGGATGCTGCCGCGCACGATGCGTGCCGCCGGATTGTCCGCCCGGCGGTTGTAGCGTTGCATGAACTCGACAAAGTCGGGCCGGGCGAACCCCGCGAGCTGCCAGGTCGCCTGGTAGGCGAGGATCGCGGTGAACAGCAGGGCCACGACAAAGAAGAAAACGCGGTATGCCCGGCTGATGGTCTTGTGGTGGACGCCGGTGATGGAACGCCGCATGACCATGAGGATCAGGAGTCCGGTCAGCGACCAGAACACCGCCTTCACCAAGGGCATCGCCGGAACAAGAACCTCGATCAGTTCTGCCGGCCATGTTGATTTCCACTCCATTGCGGTGTACCCCAGATTGTTCACGGGACGGTTGGCGCCATCGGTCGGGCTGACGTTGGCATGCGCGCGGAGTCTAACGCCAACGGTATCCGGAAACGAGTCCAAAAATTCAAGATGCGCGCTTGATCCTTTACTGGTATCTTGGAACTGCTAATTACGAAGGAGGGGGCGAATGCCTGAAATTGGAAAAATGAATCGGCTGGGGGTGCTGCGGGGATCTGAACACGGGTTATTCCTGGACGGTGGCCATCTCGGCGACATCCTGCTGCCCCGGTGCTATGTCACGCGGGACTATAACCCCGGCGATACGATCGAGGTCTTCCTGATGTTCGACTCGGAAGATCGCCTGATCGCGACGACGCTCCGCCCCCATGCCATGGTGGACGAATTCGCCTGGCTTCGTGTGGTGTCCTGTTCGGGTGCGGGGACGTTTCTCGACTGGGGCCTGCCGAAAGATCTGTTCGTGCCGTTCCGTGAACAGACGGTCCGGATGCAGGAAGGGCGCTTCTACATGGTGAGGATCTATGTGGATCCGGTCAGCAGCCGCATTGCCGCCACCGCCAGGCTGGACCGGTTTCTCGACAAGACACCAGCGCACTACACCGCCGGCCAGCCGGTTGAACTGCTGATTTGCGCCAAGACTGACCTGGGATACAAGGCGATTGTCAACGGCACCCACTGGGGCATGGTTTTCCATAACAAGGTCTTCAAGCCGGTTGCGTGCGGCCAGCGGATCGAGGGATTTATCCAGCAGGTGCGGGAAGACGGGAAAATAGACCTTTCGCTCGACAAGCCCGGTTATGGCAAGGTCCCCGGGGTGGCGGGCGCCATTCTGGCGTACCTGGAACAGCAGGGCGGATTCATGCCGGTCACGGACAAGAACCCGCCGGAGGAAATCCACGCGCTGTTCGGCGTCAGCAAGAAGGTGTACAAACAAGCCATCGGCGCGCTTTACAAGGCGCGCCGGATCACCTTCGAGAATGGCGGAACCAAAAGCCTGCCGGGCGCATCACTTCCGTAGGGGCCAAAACAGTTCATAATCGCAATCCTGATCCTGCTTTGACCCTCAAGCCTTGAATCGAGTAGGCGTAGATGCGCGGACGAGTCTCCGGCTTCGGCGCAAGGATTTCCTCGATGGTCTTACTCATCGCCTTTGTCCTCATCACCTTTCTCCAGCGCCGCGAAGGCATCGAAATCGCTTTGGAAGTGCCGGTCCTGGATCACGCGGTATTTCTCGAACTCGCCCTCGGCGTGCTCCCGTGCGATTTCGGCGCTGATACGCCCGGCGTCTTGCAGCACTTTTCGCTCATCCGCCGAGAGGAAGATGTCGAGACGCGTCGCCCAATCCTCCATTGTCATAGGCACACGGCGTTTGGCGCGGCCTTCGGCCAGATCGAGGTAGGCGTTCACAATGCGCCCCAGGTCCGCGAGTTCCGCCTCCGTCAGGTAGTTTTTTGCCACCACCACGTCGCTCTTGAGAATTTTCCCGTCAGGGGCCTTGGCCCAGGTCGTCAACCCCATGCGTTCCTTCATGTGGTCCGCGCGCCGGACGATCAGCTCGGCGGCGGTGTGGCCGTGGACGGCGTAATGCATCTTGTTCTGCACTTTGGCGAAGAACGCCTGGGTGATCGGCGCGTCCCGGTCGTAATCCATCGCCGTGG
>CAZGBW010000279.1:0-4196 GCA_964523995.1 uncultured Victivallales bacterium
GACACGCCGGCGCACATCAAGGACGCCGCCGTGCAGGCACTGGCCGCCGGGTTCACCAAATACACCCCCGCCAGCGGCATCCCGGAACTGCGGCAGGCCATTGCCGACAAGTTCAAACGCGAGAACGGCCTGGATTACAAGCCGAGCCAGGTGATCGTGTCCTGTGGCGGGAAGCACACCTGCTACAACGTCATCCTGGCCACCTGCCAGGAAGGCGATGAGGTGATCATCCCGTCACCGTACTGGCTCAGCTATCCGGAAATGGTCAAGCTGGCGGGGGCGGCTCCTGTGATTATCGAGACGACGGATGCCACCGGTTTCAAGGTGACGCCGGCGCAGTTGCGGGCGGCAATCACACCAAGGACCCGGCTCTTCATCCTCAATTCACCGAGCAATCCGACAGGCGCGGTCTATGCGCCCGCGGAGATCAAGGCGCTGGGGGATGTGTGCGTGGAGAAGGGGGTTCTCATCATGAGCGATGAGATCTACGAGCATCTTCTCTACGACGGTGCTGTCCATAAGAGCGTTGCCTCGTTCGGGCCGGCTTACAAGGAGCATACAGTGATCGTGCATGGCTTTGCCAAGGCGTGGAGCATGACCGGGTGGCGGCTCGGCTTCTGTGCGGCACCGGATCCGATCGCCAAGGCGATTGACGCGATCCAGAGCCACAGCACGAGCAACCCGACAAGCTTTGCGCAGAAGGGGGCCGTGGCGGCCTTGAACGGGCCGCAGGATCACCTGCCGATCTGGCTGGCGGAATTCGACCGTCGGCGACGGTATGCCTGCGGGCGATTGAACGCCATGCCCGGGGTTTCCTGTTATGCGGCTAAAGGTGCCTTTTATCTCTTCCCGAACATATCGGCTAGCGGCCTTTCCTCGACGGAGTTCTGTGCGCGCTTGCTTGACCAGGCCCAGGTGGCGGCAGTTCCGGGGATTGCCTTCGGTGCCGACGACTATATCCGCCTGAGCTACGCGACCGCCATGGCCAACATCGAGAAGGGGCTGGACCGGATTGAGCGCTTCCTGCGGACTCTGGCGGGTTAGCAGGGCCTGGATGTTGCTCGGTATTCACGAACGGGGATAGATCGACCCTATGCCGGCGATGATCCGTTTTCCGGTTTCATTTCCGCGAAAAGAGCAAACACACACCTTGTTTCAGGTATGCTTGTCTGCTAAATTGCTGGTTTCATGGAAAAATACGAACCGGGTATAACGTTCCGCTCGATGGGAGTCCTCCTGCTGCTCCTGCTGCTCACGGTAGCGGTCAAGCAGTATGTGGAGGTCATCCTCGGCATCGCCTACCCGGCGGAGCATACGCTACCGTTGCCAGCCATATGGGTTTTCCTTGGGTTCCTCATTGTTTCCGGTCTCGTGAAACGGTTTACATCGCACCGGATCCTCTCGCGGGCCGAGATGCTGTGCGTGTTGTTTGCGCTTCTGATTGCCGGGCCTCTGATCACGCAGGGGGGCTGGCACCGGATCCTGTCGATAACCGCCACGATCCCGAAGACCGGTGATTTCAACAAGATGGACGCGCTGAGCGACCGGATCTGGCCGCACGGTCCGAATCTATTGCAGGGGAAGCTGAACAAGAATGGCGTTTCCGGCACGAAGTCGGTCCTGTGGGAAAAGCGGGAGGTATTCAAGAACCGGGATAGCAAGACCCCGGTGCTGTGTAACGTGGACGGCGGCGATTCGTATGTCCGTTTCTCGTTGCCGGTGGGGGCTGGCGGGATTCGACCGCGGGTATCCTACCTGGTCAGTTTCCTTGTCCATGCATCCAATCTGGGGCCGGAGTCGAAGTATTACGTACGGGCCTATACGGATACGGCAAATCCGGATCGCTTTACCGAGCTATTGAGCAGTTCCCTTGAAACGGAACCCAGTTTCATATTTCCCTCGGGGTTCCAGCGGCGCGGCATGTACGATGTCAGTTTCGAGCCGTCGGGTGATTCCGTGATTCTTGAGTTCGGGTTGACGGGATCGGGTACGGTGGCCATCGCGGATCCGAAGCTGATGGATGTTTCCGCGCTGGAGCTGGCCTACAAGGGCCGGCGGATCATCCGGGATCGCGAAGCCCGGTTGCTGGCTCCTGAGGAGCTTGAAGGCTTGGTGATCCGCCCGGACTCGATGTTCAGCCTTGCCGGTTTCCTGTTCATCCTGAAAGGGTACATCCTGGTGAAAGACTGGGTCCCCATGATTTTCGCATGGACCTCCCTTATCGTGCTGCTGCTGACGGCGACCTTCGCCCTGGCGGTGCTGATGCGCAGGCAGTGGCTGGATAACGAGCGCTATCCCCTGCCGATCGCCTATATATCGGCGGCACTGATCGGCAAGGACGGGGAAGAACCGATCTGGAAGAACCGGATTATCTGGGCGGGATTCACCATCGGTCTGCTTTGGTGCCTGGTCCGCGGTTTCAATTTCTACAATCCGCGGGTACCTGACCTGAACATATCGATTCCGTTGGGGCCGTATTTCGCCAACTCACAGTTCAGTCCGATGTGGAACGGCGTGGTCTTCAACGTTTCCGCCATATTCCTGAGTCTGGCGATGTTCATGGAACTGGGTGTCCTCATGAGTATCGTTGTCGGATTCCTGCTGTTCCGGGGACTCTTCTGGTTCGGGACGATGACCGGTATATCGTCGAATGCAGGCTATCCGTTTGGCGATCAGCAGCAGGTTGGCGGCTACCTGATGTATGCACTGCTGGTTATCGTTTTCACCCGGAAGTACTGGGGGTCGATCATCAAGGCGGCGGTTCGCAATGATCTGAGCGCCTCGGAGGGCGAGGTGTTCTCCTACCGCACGGCATTTATCATCCTCGGGCTTTGCTTCGCCGGGGCCGCCGCCTGGGCCTGGTGGCTCGGGATCGGTATTGCCGGCATCCTGGTGTTTTTCTTCTTCATGGTCACCACCGGGCTGGTTTGCGCGAAAGTGCGTGCCGAATGCGGGACGCCCTTCAGCTATTTCGCGCCGAACAACGGGATGCTGGTGATTTTCATGCTGGGGGGGCTGTCCGTATTCGGTGCCGGAACGGTGGTCACGGCGCTGATGTTCAGCTTCGTGTTGTTCGTAACGGCATTCTTCCTGATTCCCGGCGCGCAGGTGGAACTCCTGGAGATGGGGCGCGAACGGGGGGTTGTCCCGCGGCATCTCTTCTATGCGATGCTGTCGGGAGTGATCGGCGGCATGTTGATCGGCGGCTGGGTTTTCCTGTCGAATGCCTATGCCTTCGGTGGCGATAACATGAAGTTCACATGGGCGTTTGGTCAGAAGGGCTACTACTTCTACGCCATGAATACCGATATGGCGCAGGCCGCGCGACAGCTGGCGGGAGAAGCGTCGGAGGCGGTGGGAATCCGCCCCGCCACCTGGGCGTATGTTTATGCGGCTGGCGGGGTGCTGCTGCTGTCGGTCCTGCGTCAGTTCTTTGCCGGATTCTGGTTTCATCCGGTCGGCTTCATGCTGGGCAGCACGCATTTCTCCACGACCTATGTCTGGGGGAGCTGCCTGGCAGCCTGGGTGATCCGGTTGACGGTGCTGAAACTCGGTGGCGCGGCAACCGTGCGCGAGCGTCTCCGCCCGTTCTTCATCGGCGTTTTCATAGCGGCGGTGCTGTCACAGCTGCTCTTCAGCGTGCATGCAGGTTTTCTGGCGGCGGATGGCATCGAGAATGTTTACCGTGGTATTCCTTAAACCGGGTGAGGGAATCTAATCGTGATGGGAATGGAAACTAGATTGGGTCGTTACCTGGGAAAACGACGGGCCAGTGCTGTCGCCGGTGGTCTCGCGGTGGTTCTGCTTCTCCTGCTGGCGTACGGGTATCTCACGCTGTTTTCCCCGCCGGTTTACGAGGTGGCTGTCGCCCCGTATTCGAGTTATGACTCCGGGCCGATGCAGGCTGAACTATCGGTGGACAGGGTGACGGAGACCCACGCGCAGATCGAGGCGTTCGGTTCCCGTTTCATGGGCAGCCAAGGCGGCGAGGATACCTATGCCTTCATCAAGGCCGCCTATGAGGCGGCAGGCCTCGAGATGATCGAACTGGTGGATAAGGCCCCGGCGCCCGTCACGCAGGTCCGCCGCCTTACGGGTGCCGACGGACAAGAGCTGGCGGGTGTGGAGGTATTCCCGTTCTTCCCCAATACCTTTCAGCCGATGGTGACACCTAAGGAGGGGGTGACCGGGGAGCT
>CAZGBW010000280.1:0-4195 GCA_964523995.1 uncultured Victivallales bacterium
ATCAACAATCGGCAATCATCAATCGAAGGGGTTTCCGAATAGTATGCTATCTGCTTGGCGGGCTACACTAGCAGTTCTGCGTTGTTCATTGGCCTCATCTGTTGGATCGGGTTCATCGGCTGCCCCCTTTGGTTTCAGCCCATTCCGGCAAAGCCGAAAGCTCTTGATAACAGGCATCTGTCTGTTCCAGAAGGCGACGGTATAAATCCGCATAGACGCGGTAGAACTGATGGACGCGGGCACGCGGTTTGAATCGGCGGGTGTGCCGAGCCGACCGTTCCGCGGCCACGGCCATGTTGTCGTAAAGGCCCAGCGCGCAACCGGCGATGATCACCGCGCCGAGCGCTGCCAGGTCCTCCCGCTCGCAGCAGACATACGGCAGCCCCATAACGTCGGCTTTGATCTGGTTCCAAAGGTGGCTGCGTGCTCCGCCGCCGTAAACCACCACTTCCCGCGGCTTGATCTTTGGATAGGCCGAGCGCATGGCCTGCCAGGCCAGAGACTGGTCGTAGGCAATCGCCTCCAGCAGGGCGCGGTAAAAGTGCGCCGGCTGGTGTGTCCAGGTGAAGCCCATCCATGCCCCTTTGAGATACGTGCGCGTCGGGCAAGCCTGGCCGCCCAGGTGCGGATTGAAAAAGAGTTTGTCCGACCCCGGCGAAAGCCGCCCGGCCTCCTTGTCCAGCCGGGCAAAAACAGCGGGGAGGCCGCTCGTGCCGCCAGCTTTTGATTCCTTGGCCCGACCGAGCATTGTGCCAAACCAGTGATGAGTCAGTCCCCCGCCGATGATGATCGAGCACGGGTTCCACAAGCCGGGCACCGGGGACGGCATGATCTCGGCCATGCGGTTCGCCAGGTCGGGGCTGAATTCATCGGTGCACACCGACAGAATGGGGTAGGTGCCGGCCGCGTCGCCCATGCGACCGGGACGCGTCAACCCCGCGCCGACAAACGCGGCGGATTGATCGCCCGCTCCCGCCACCACCGGGGTACCCTCTTTGAGCCCGGTGGCGGTGGCAGCCTTCCGGCACAAGCGTCCGACGATGTCGGTGGCGGCTACGATCCGCGGGAGCTTGCCGACAGGCAACCCCATCGCCTCGCATAATTCGGGAGACCAGGCGAAGTGTTGCGTGTCGCTGAGGCCGCTGGCCCAAAGATGGGTGTGGTCGATGAAGGCGCTTTCAGCATTCAAGCCGGCCAGTCGCCCCGCCACGTAGCCGGTGATGGTGACAAACTTCGCCGTTTTCCGGTAGGTCTCAGGGAAGGCATCGCGAGTCCACATCATCTTCGGCCCAATCGTCGGCTGCCCTGAGCCCGTCTTGAGCCGGATCAGGTCATGCCAGCGGTCCATGACCTGGTTAAGCTGCGGCGCGAAGCGCATATCCAGCGTAGTGGTGTAGGGGGTCGTCGCCTCGCCTTCCGCATCAATCCCCATCGTGCCGCTAATCATGCCGTCCGCACAGACGGCCGCGACGTCGCCAGGGCGCACCCCGCTCTCGCGCATGACCTGCCGGATCGCGGCGCAGGTGGCTTTGAACAACCGGTGCGCGTCGTATTCGGCGACGCCCGGTCGGGGCTGGCAGGGATGATTGTCGCGGCGCGCCTCTTTCACCGGCCGGCAATCGGCGTTGAAGAGAGTGGCTTTGACCGAGCTGGAACCGAGGTCAATACCCAGGAGCAATGGCTTTTTCATAAAAGGGCAACATTGAGTTCAACACTATTATCCACATGATGGCGAGTACCCTACTGTGCTTTTGCGCTGCCGATGCCGACCACGAAAATGGCGCAGAGCAGGAGCAGGATTCCGAAGGTCATCCACCGCTGCGCGGCCCCTGAAGTCCCCTTCCATTCGCCGGTGACCACGCCCATCACGTTGCCGGTCAGCACGGTCATGGCGAAGAAAACAATCCAACCCGCCGTGGTGCCGAAACTGCCCAGCATGGTTGTGCTCACGCCGTAGAGCGCATACCCGCCGAGCCAGACCGCCCCCATCACCAAGGTCCAAAACCAATAGGAACCGGTGCCGGTTGCCGTGAACTTCCGCGCGCTGCCGCGGTGCCACAGCAGCCAGCCGCAATAGATTGCGTTGGGCAGGAAGGCGCCGGTCATGCCCAAGGCCCACACCGCGTTCGTTGCCTGGAATCCTGCCAGTGGCCCGGGATAGCGGGAGCGCACGACCTCTGCAATCGGCGCGCCGGCCGTGAAGGCGAGGTTAATCATTGAATTGAAGACGGCGGAGGTAATGCAAACCAGCAAGCCTGCCAGGAACCGGTTGCGCCCGGCTGGCCCCCCCGTCGTCGCGGCCATCCGTCGCTCTCGGATCATGCCGGCAAAACCACAACATCCGACCCCCGCCACCGTCGCGGCCAAGCCGAGCAGGATCAGCTTGCCCCCCGGGCTAAGCAGCGTCGCGGGTGAGTGAATGAGCATGGGCACCAGCGAACCCGTCACGGCTGTCAGGCCCAGAATGATCGAGAAACCAAGCGAAAAACCCATCAGGTGCAGCCCGAGGCCGCACGTGACCATCCCGATGCCCCCACCCGCGCCCAACAGGAACGTGGTCACGCAAACAGCCAAAGGCACCGTGCAATAGACGCCGCCCAAGTCCGGAACCGAAAGCAGCGCCAGCGACCAGGCCGAAACCAGCAGAGCCCAGACCGCCCACATGCCCCACTGGTTTTCCCATTCCCATTTGGGCATCCGTTTCATCGGAGCGGCAAATAGCGCATTGCAGATCCCCGCCACAATGACCAACAGAATGCCAAGCCAAAGCGTCATCGCGGCCTCCTATCTGTGCGCAGCGACCAGGTGCCGGGCCCGGGCGCGAGCACCGACTTTCGCGAGTTGATGTGTGTCTGATTTCTCTTCATGTGTTAGACCTCGAATGGGTGTCTGATATTTCACGTCGCGGGACGATGATTGACGGGGAGGTAATCCGGCAGCCGCTTCTCAACGAACCGCCTTTCCAGCCGCGCAAACCGCGGCAGCCCACCCTCCAGCTCCACCGGAGCCCATTCGTCGCCAATCAGAGGCCGGGCATAGCGCACAAAAGCATCCGTAACGTCCGTCTTGCTCGCGTCCAGCCATGCCGACGGCAGATGCCGCACGGTGTTCGCCACTTTCTCCAGTGGAATCTGGTCATACCGGGCCCGGTATTGCTCGCCCGGTTCCCGCAGAATGGTGGCCATCCATCCCCCACCCTGGCCGAGCCCAATCTCCACTGCTTTCCGGCCCACCTCGTAGGCCTCGCGCTGGTCCACCGTGGACATGTAAGTAGAGGTGCAGCGCTGGAGCACGCCGGGCACCTGCCAGGTGGCCTGCCCCCGGGCCGCCAGGCCATGTTCGTTCAAGTAACTTGCCACCACCTGCGCCACCGCCAGTTTGCTCGCCCCATACTCAATGTGACCGAAAGCGTCTTTCGCCTCCCCCAGGCTCCCGACATCAAACCCCTCGCTCACAACCACAATACACCGGCCTGTCTCCTTCAACCGCTGGTTGACCTTCTCCGCCAGCCATTCCAGATTGCCGCCGGACTCCGGCACATAGATCTGAATGGATTCGGCACGCTCTGGATCTGCCAGCCGGGCAGCCGCCGGTATGAATCCCGAGCTGCGCCCCATCGCTTGCAGAACCGAGACGCATTCCGAGGTGCTAATGCTGCGGTTCTCCTCAATCACATCCCGAACTACGCATGCCCAATATCGCGCCGCACTGCCGTACCCGGGAGTATGGTCAATTAGTTCGAAGGCCTCATCCCCCAGATCGTTGTCGATGGTCTTCGGAATGCCCGTGGCCACCAGCTCCACGCCCCGTTGGCGGGCCAGGGCCGCGACCTTGGAGGCGGTGTCCATCGAGTCGTTGCCCCCGATGTAGAAAAAGAAACCAACCCCGTGAGCACGGCACACGTCCAGAATGCGACCAAAATCCTCTTCCTGCCCCGCGTGCAGTTTGTATCGGCAAGTCCCAATCCCGCCGGCCGCCGGGGTCTGCCGCAGCAACCGCAGTTCCTCCCTGGGCTGGATCGACAAATCAATCAATTCCTCGCGCAGAATCCCCTCAACTCCATGCCAGGCACCCAGCACTCGCCCGATCCGCCCCGGATAATCACGGCACGCATCGATCACACCCACCAGACTGGCGTTGATGACCGGGGATGGACCACCCGATTGAGCTACCAGAGCATGTACTTCGGCACACA
>CAZGBW010000281.1:0-4169 GCA_964523995.1 uncultured Victivallales bacterium
CACCGGGCTCTCTCCGCGCGCCTACCGCGAGAACTGCCGCTGGCTGCTGTAGATCTTCTTCATGTTATTGTAACGCAGAAACAACCGGGATTAAGCACTATCGGGATGTTCGCCGCACAGCAGTGCCCGCACGCTCTGACATGTCCTGCACTCGTCCCGAGAGTGCATTAACAACGTGGTGCGTTGCTTCCAGTCGACTTCGGTGCCATCCGGACCGATTTCCGGACTGATGTTCGGCAAGAAAACAGGTCTCGAACAGGAATTGGTGGATGGAACGTTGGCACGCTCGCTCACGGGTGGCGGCACGTCAATTTGTCACGGCCGCGCATCAAATCGTCACAGCTCCGGATCCCGACAGGCCGGGATGCACCCGCGAAAATGGCGACATACCACCTTGGCACGGTTTTTGCGTAATACTGCGGCGAACAACCATCAAAAGGAGGCTCCAAATGAAGTCGCTTTTCAAACTCACCATGATCAACGTCATTGTCGCCGCGCTGGTTCCAGTACTTCTCAATAGCGCTGACGCCGCCGCCGTTGACAGCGGTATCACGCAACTCGAGCAACTCGGCAAGGCGTTCAGTTCGGCCGCCAGAACCACCATTCCGGCGGTGGTCTTTATCCGCGTGGAGCAGGTGCTCGATGCGGGCGGAGGACCCGAGGTCTTCAATGATCCCTTCGGGTTTTTCGGGGATGACATGCTGCGCCGCTTTTTCGGGGACCCGCGCCAGATTCAGCCACGGCAGTTCCGCCGCGAAGGTGCCGGTTCCGGTTTCATTGTCTCGAAGGACGGCTATATCCTGACCAACAGCCATGTCGTTGGCGATGCGACCCGCATTGTGGTCAAGCTTCACGATGGACGTGAATTCGATGCCAAGAGGATCGGGATCGACGAGAAGAGCGAGGTCGCCATCATCAAGATCGAGGCGGATGACCTGCCGATGGTCACGCTGGGCGACAGCGCGAAACTCGAGGTCGGCGAGTGGGTCATCGCCGTCGGGAACCCGTTCGGCCTGACGGAGACGGTCACCGCCGGTATTGTCAGTGCATTGGGGCGCAACAATATCGGCATCGCCGACTACGAGAATTTCATCCAGACCGATGCGGCCATCAATCCCGGCAATTCGGGGGGACCGCTGCTCAACATCAAGGGGGAAGTGATCGGGATCAACACCGCGATCTACAGCCAGAGCGGCGGCTCGATGGGCGTCGGGTTCGCCATTCCGGTCAACATGGCTGCCGCCATCAAGGAGCAGCTCATCGCGAACGGCAAGGTTACCCGCGGCCACCTGGGCGTATACCTGCAGGAGCTGACCAAGGACCTGGCCACGTCGCTGGGGTTGGACGCCATGCGCGGCATCCTCGTCTCCGATGTCGTCAAGGATTCGGCCGCTGAAGCCGCTGGCATGAAACAGGGGGATGTGATCCTGAAACTGGACGGGCAGGAAGTCCGGGATGTCGGGGATTTCCGCAACACCATCTCCTCCCGGCCTCCTGGAACGAAACTGGAGCTCACGATTCTACGGGACGGGAAGGACTCCGTGATCAAGGCCACCACACGGGCGCAAAAGGAGGAGGAGAGTGCCGCTGGAGACCTGTCCATGGATCTGCTGGGAATGCGTGTTGGCGATATCACCAGCGACGTTGCCGAACGCTTCGGGTACCGCATGAACGAGGGCGTCGTGGTCACCGATGTCCGTGCAGGCGGCCGCGCGGCGCGCGCCGGCTTGCGACCCGGCACGCTGATCACCGGCGTGAACCTGGAAACGATACGGGATACGGAAGCCTTCGGAAAGGCCCTCGCGGCGGCCAGGGAAAGCAACCGGCTGGTCCTGCGGGTCCGGATCGGACGCTATCACCAGTATATCGCCATCCCCCTGGAGTAAGTCACGCCCGGCCACCGGCCACCCTGCGAGGCCGGTGGCACGGTGAAGCCCCAGTGACGGGAGATCTGATGAACGGGGGATAAGGAACCGGCCATCGGAATCCCCTGAAAAGCCTCGTCTTCTTTGTGCAAGACGTTATTCGGTTCGTTTCGGGGGGAGCGCTGTTGACGGGAATGTCGGTTCGAAGCAGAACCCGGGCGACCGCTGTTGCTCTTTTCTTATTTCCAGCAGTTTGTTCAGGCCGGACAACATTCCGGGGGCTAGTGCTTCCGGCAGGTCGGCTTTGAGGGTCTCGTGTAGCCGGGGAACTTTGAAAAACGGGACGGCTGCATACATGTGATGTTCGATATGATAGTTCATATTCCAGTACAAGAACGACAGAACAGGATTCAGTTTCAACGTATGACAGGAAAGTCGCCAGTCGGGGACGTTGGGTCGCAACCCTAAATGTTGCAGGGATCCGCACCCCCGGAAGAAAAAGGTCGCAAAAAAATAACCGCAGGTAACGGTATATATCAGAACCCACCATTTGAAATAGATAAAAACAGCGACCAGAGTCAGATGGCCCGCCATCGTCCATCGCGCCCAATTGATCATCTGCTGCCGCTTTTCATCACCTTTTTCGAACAAGGGGTTCCAGAAAAAGAAATCGACATCGCCCCGCCCCAAGACATGAGCAAAGTTGGGCTTCATGATTTTCCAGAAATACTTGTAGTCAAAGATCAGCCATTGCAGGAAGACGGCTGGAGAGAGGGCGATGGGGTCGAGGATCACTTCCTTGTCGAGTCCCCGGTAGACGGTCAGATGATGATGTTTCTGGTGGCTGTAGCGAAAGTGGACGGGGTTGTTCCAGGTCAGAAAGCTGAATAGATGGTAGAAGAATTCATTCAGCCATCTCGTTTTAAACGGGGTGGAGTGGGACAGCTCGTGTACCGCAGCACCCATGCCCATAAACCCAAGAAAGCAGGAGTGTAAATAGCAGATTGCAACCATGGGGAGCCAGAGTTGCTGTTTGAAGAAATAAAGCGCCAGCGCGGTGGTGGTGATGTAAATCAGTAAGAATCCTCCCGCTTGTTTCAGTCCGGCGGCATCACTGCGCTGGGTCAATTCCTTGAGCGTTTCTTTCTCGATCGGTGTTTTATACCATTTGATTCGCGTTTCCGTCATAGGGGCCCCTGAGCTTTCGTTCAATCTGCTAGACGGACTACAGATTGAATCACCTCGTGCCTGGAGTCCAGATTAAACCTTATATTTTCGCAAAAGCGGAAAATCAGACGGCCATCTGCACACCCTGCATCACAGCACACATTTTCAACATTTCTCTTGACGCTGTCCCTGCAATGGTGTAGAACGCAACCCGAGTTACGGGCAGGAGAGCAAGGGGCGGTGTTAGTCCGCCAGGTGTGAACAGGCCGGTACGGAACCTTTAGAGAGGTTGCGTGCCGGCCTTTTTGTTTTCCCGGATTCAAGAGTGGCAATTAACAGGAGTCAACGAAAGGAGCAGAAGATGGCCGTCACATGCAAGAACAGGAAACTCGTCAGCTGGGTCACTGAAGTACAAGCCATGGTCAAACCGGACAAGGTCGTCTGGTGCGACGGATCCAAGGCCGAATACGATGCCATGATCAAGATCATGGTGGACGCCGGCGCGGCAACCCCGCTGAAGAAGCGTCCGAACAGCTACCTGTTCCGCAGCCATCCCAGCGACGTGGCACGGGTCGAGGACCGTACCTACATCGCATCGCGGACCCAGGATGAAGCCGGTCCGACCAACAACTGGATTGATCCGGTCGGTCTGAAAGAGACCATGCGAGGGCTCTACAACGGCTGCATGAAGGGCCGGACGATGTACGTGATCCCCTTCAGCATGGGCCCCATCGGGTCGCCCATCTCGAAGATCGGCATTGAAATCAGCGATTCGCCCTATGTCGTGGTGAACATGCACATCATGACGCGTGTCGGGGACAAGGTCATCGAAACCCTCGGGGAGACCGGCGAATACATTCCCTGCCTGCACACGGTCGGAGCACCGCTCGTACCCGGTCAGAAGGATGTCACCTGGCCTTGCGCCCCGATCGAGAGGAAGTATATCGCGCATTTCCCGGAAGAGAACCTGATCTGGTCCTTCGGCTCCGGCTACGGCGGGAACGCGTTGCTGGGCAAGAAATGCCTGGCGCTGCGCATTGCCTCCACCATGGCGCGCCGCGAGGGTTGGATGGCGGAACACATGCTCATCCTGCGCCTGACCAATCCGCAGGGCAAGCGCTTCCACATCGCCGCCGC
>CAZGBW010000282.1:0-4159 GCA_964523995.1 uncultured Victivallales bacterium
CTCGTTCATGTAGAACCGGTCGAATGGCATCTCCACAATGACGTTGGTGCCTATGCCTTCTCCGGATGTACCGGATACATACGCGACACGGGTCTTGAGATAGTCCCCGGACGTCGGACGCGAAAAGGCGATTCCCGCGGGCCGCGAGAATCCGGCCGCATCGGTCGCCAGCGACACGTAGACCCGGCGTCCGCGTTCCATGCCGTCGGCATTGGTGACGGCAACCGAATGATGTTCAAAGCCGAGCGCGACGTAACGCCCGCGAAATGCATCGTACGGATCCACAGGCCGGGTCTGGAAGCGGTGTTCCGATCCAGCCCTCAGGACGGCCTCGCGACGCCATATCATCGAGAGCGGCACCGACAACTGCACAATGGCCGTGATGCCGAAGACGAACGCCAGCGCGTAGTGTGCAGTCCGGTTCATTGCCGTTCCTCCAGGATGGCCGGGGACCGCCGCCGCATATTCACGGCGAGGAAGGCGACCCCCAGAAGCACAAACAGAACGCCCCGGGCGATCATCGGAAGTTCACTGTCGAAAAACCGCAGCAGCAGCAGCACGGAGAGGACGCCCATCCCGCCGTTCATCACGCCCGTCCGCCGCTCGCGCACGCCCTGGATCAGCCCCGCCAGGCCGATGGCAAAGACGTAGCCGTTGAACAGCATCATGCCGGTCGCCTCGCTGCCGGATGCGGAAACCACCACATACCCCAGCACTCCCATGGCGGGAGCCACCCCCATCGGTAGCTGCCAGAGATCCCCGCGGCGGACCCGGTTCACCAGCAGCGCGAATGCCGACACCGCCACCACGACCGCGATCAGGACATCCGGCCATGCACCCGCATCCGTCCATGACGCCTGGTGGTAATGCGCATGGTTCCAGCCGATGCAATCCCAGGTCCATTCGTAGGTCAGCAACAGGGCGATCACCACGGTTCCCGCCCTGCCAATCACGGAAAACGGATTGAGCCACAACGAGGGCGCATCGGCATAGCGGGTAGTGCCGATAAGGTTCAGCAACCCGAAAAGCCCGGTGTAGATCACGATCCACAATCCCGGAAGACCACGTTCGAGAACCGCTCCAATCCAGGCCGTCTGAAGGCAAAGACCCCAGCCAAGCACTGCGCTTGCCGTCGTGAAGCGCCCCCGGCGCAGTGTCTTCACCGCGAACGGCAGCACCGCCGCGTATAGCAGCCAGAACAGCAGGCTGCTTCCGCCATCATACAGCGATGACGCGCCCCATGCCGTAATGCCTGCCAGGTAGATCAACGCGGGCAGTAGCGCCTGGAAGAGATAAACCAGCGGGAGCGTCATCAGCATCCAGACCAGCAGGAATCCGGTCAGGTCACCAGGAATGTGATAGGTCTGGCCGACAAGGGCGATAGCGGCGGCCGACGCCAAGGCATTCAGTCCAGCTACCGGTTCCCTCCAGGCACGCGAGGTCTTTCCGCTGAGCAATACCCAGATTCCAAGAACCTGCGTCACCACGAGTGGGGCCAGGGAAAGCACGGTTCGGACAACCCGCGACAAGCCGTTCCAGTTGTGACCGAAAAGCAGGATAATCCCGCCGCCGATGAGCAGCGCGCCGAGAATCCCGCACACCGTGCGCACGGGGGGGCGTCGCGTGCCACCCTGGGTTTGCGCATAATGCTCGCGCAGCGCCTCCGCATAGAACTCCGAAAGGACACCGGCCTCAACCAATCCCGGCAACTCCCCCATCAGCCAGCGTCTGTTCTTCTCGCTCATGCCCACCTCCTGCAGATGCCTCGAGTCTGCCAGTCCATCCGGCGGGGCGCAAGCCGAAACACCGGCAACCGGAACGCCGGCAGCAAAACGCCGGAATGGACAGGGGTATCCTAGTGTAAATTCAGGCGGTCCTTTTTCTTGATTCCATGGCCTGGCCATGGCACATTCCATCGCCATGAAAAAGATATACCTCTGCGGCCCCATCATGGATGAACAGGCCGACACCGCGCGCGACTGGCGCCTGACGGCCATCGCCCGACTGGACAAGCAGTTCGTCCTGCTCGATCCCATGCGGCGGAATTTCAAGGATCGCGAGGTGGACAGCGCCAACGAGATCGTTGAATTCGATCTGCAGGACGTCCGCGAGGCCGATATCCTGCTGGTTAACTACAGCAAGGCATCCATCGGCACCTCGATGGAAGTCTTCTACGCCTCCCACGATCTTGGAAAATTCGTCGTCGCCTTCTCCCCGTACGACTTCCAGAACTGCAACCCGTGGATGGTCCGATTCTGCACGAAGATCCTGCCATCGCTGGAACGGGCTGTTGATTACATCAATACCCATTTCGTGCTCCAGCACCGCGGCTGACACGGCTTTAGCGCCCATGCGCCGCCTTGTCACCCCCCCCGGTCAGGATCGTTTTCTGCCGCTCGCGCCCCTTCTCGCCCTTTTCCACAAAACAGGCGTTGCCCGTGAACGGATCGCGCTCGGTCCAGTACATCAGCGTCGAGTACGTGGATGGCGTCGGCGTGAAGATCTGCACCTGCTCGGGAGTGACGTCCAGGGTCTGCGCGGCAAAGGCCTTCAGCGCCTGCATATCGCGATCGGTGCAGCCCGGATGCGCGGCCATCAGGTAGTACGTGAGGAACTGGTTCTTGCCCGCCTGGCGCGTGGCCTCGAAGAATGCAGTGCGGAACGCCTTCAGCGACGCCGTCCCCGGCTTCCCCATCCTCGCCAGCACGGCATCCTCGGAATGCTCGGGAGCCACCTTCATCTGCCCGGACACATGATCGCGCACCAGTGCCTCCAGATACCGCCGCCCCTGTGCCCGGTCCGCCATCACCAGATCGTGCCGGATGCCCGAGGCCACGATCACGCGCTTGACCCCCTCGACCTGCCGCAGCGCCTTGAGCAGGCCCAGTTGCCGCCCATGATCCACCGGCAGTTCCCGGCAGATTTCCGGGTGTAGACAGCGCTTGCGGGGACAAGCGCCCTCGCGCTCCTTGCGCATGCACTCCATGCCGTACATGTTGGCGGTCGGACCGCCGACATCGAGGATCGTCCCGCGGAAAGCGGGATGCATCGCCAGTGTCCTGGCCTCGCGCAGGATCGAGCCCTCGCTGCGGGAAACGACACGGCGCCCCTGATGCACGGCGATCGCGCAGAAATTGCACTCGCCATAGCAGCCGCGATGGGTCGTGATCGAGAAGCGGATGGTATCGAGCGCCCGCACCTCGCCCGCTCCAGCGTAATGCGGATGCACACCCCGCTCGTAGCCTAGCTCGTAAACCGCATCCAGCTCGCTTGACGTCAGGCAGTCCGCGGGCGGCTGCTGAACGTAATAGCGGGTATCCTGCCGCTGCGCGAGCGGACGGGCGGTGATCGGGTCGTTGTTCGCGTAGAACGCGTGGAACATGGACGTGAACGCCGCTTTGTCGGCGGCGACCTCCTCGTAGGATGGGAGTTCCACCGCCCCTTCCGGGACCGCATTCGCGATATAGCCGATGCCGCGCAACGCCCGAGGATCACCGCCGTCGCGCAGCGCGCAGGCCAGCGCCGTCACCGTGTTCTCGGCCATCCCGTAAAGCAGGTAGTCCGCCTTGGCATCGAACAGGACGGAACGGCGGATCCGGTTCGTCCAGTAGTCGTAATGCGCGATCCGCCTCAGGCTGGCCTCGATCCCGCCAAGCACGATCGGCACCGTGTTCTTGAAATGACGTCGGATCAGATTGCTGTAGACGGTCAGTGCGCGGTCCGGACGTCGGTTGTTCTCGCCTCCCGGCGTGAAATCATCGCGCCGCCGCCGCCGTCCTCCGGCGGTCCGGTTGGCTACCATCGAATCCACGCAGCCGCCGGTCACTCCCCAGAAAAGTCTTGGTTCGCCCAGCCGCGTGATGTCCGCATCGCTCTCGATGTCCGGTTGCGCGATAATGCCGACACGGAACCCCGCACGCTCAAGACACCGGCCGATGACCGACACCCCGATGTACGGCGAATCGATGTAGGTATCCCCCGTCACCAGGATGACATCAGGCGCGTCCCACCCCAGTCGCTTCATTTCCTCGCGTGTCACCGGCAAATACATGAGCCGCCCCTCCCCGATGATCGTTCCCCATGCCCCGGTTCCTCAACCATGTAATCCGACGCGTCACTATACCGGTCCCGAATTCAAAAGCGCAAGGAAGGATTTCCC
>CAZGBW010000283.1:0-4116 GCA_964523995.1 uncultured Victivallales bacterium
TGTTTTGCTAGAATCGCCGTTTGTTTCCCGCACGGAATGAACGGACAGTGGCAAGGATAACAGGGGTGGCACCGGTAAGAACATGACTCCCAGGATTCCAATCAACATCAAGCGTCTCGAAGCCTGGGCCGGTCCCCAGGTCGTGCGCGATGCCCGCATCCTGGTCGAGCAGGGCGCCGTCCTGGACGCCGAATACGACCCCCCGTTCATTGCCGGCTCCCTGGTCCACAATAACCGCAAGTTCAGCACCCGCATGCGCATCCTGCGCGATGGCAATGTCGAGAGCGACTGCCCCTGCTACGCCAACCGCGAACGCGGCATCATCTGTGCCCACGTCATCGCGCTGGGTCTGACGATCGCCGCCCGCCACGCCGATCCGGAACGGGAGCAGAAGCACAAGGAGGAAGTGCGCCGGGCCACCCGGCTGGCGGCCATTGACGAGAGCAGCTACCTCAAACGCAGTCCGGCCGGGACGCCCGGGGCGGAACCCGCCAACGTCAAGGTGGTCCTCGACCCCGCCTGGATGGACACGCTCTCGGAGGACACCGTGAGCCTCCGGTGCTTCCTCCGCATCCGCGACACGGACATCCCGGTGGACGCGGTGCCCAAGGGTACGGTGCCCGCCTTGGACAAGAACGACGAGGCGCTTCTTTATGTGCTGGAGGATATCTGCGAGGGCCCGGCGCGCTCCGCGCTGACGCTTGGGCGGCGCGACTTCATGAATCTGCTCCGGCTGCTCGCCGGTCGCGCGATCACCGATGCGGACGACATGCCCGTGAGCGTCCACGACTCGCCCCTGCATACCCGCCTGCGCATGGATCTGGACGAGCAAACCGGCAGCATCCGCCTGACCGCCGTCACCGCCATCCCATCACTACCTCCCGGCGAGGACCCGTTCTATATCGTCGCCGGCTCCTCGGCCTGGGTTTATGCCGCCGATCATTTCTGGCCCTTAGCCAACGTGCTGCCCGAACCGTATCATGACATCTACCAGGCCCCCATCTCCATCGAGCGCCGCGATGTGCTGCGCTTCCTGCAGGGGGAACTGCCGCTATTGACAAAACGGGCCGAGTTCGACACCGACGTCACGCCCGACCTTTTCACGGTCGAGCCGGCAATCCCCTCCTTCCGCCTTGAGATCCACGGCAGTCCGGCCTCGCTTTCCGCCGTGCTGCACGCCCGCTACGAGCCGGTCGAACTGGTCGCCGCCAAGCCCGACGCCCGCGAGCATTTCGCCATTCCCGATCCGGACGATGTCATGCGGTACACCGCCCGCGCGAAATCCGCCGAAGTGGATGCGCTCCACCTGCTGGCCCCGATGGGACTGCGCGGCGAAACCGGCGACAGCCTCTCCAGTATCGTCGGCACCCGGGAAGTCCTCAACTTCCTCGGCGGCAGTATCCCGGCACTCCGGCGGATGGGCTGGCAGATCGAGATGCACGGACGCATCGCGCCCTTTTTCGAGGGGCTCCCGTTCGCCACCCCGGTGGTCAGCGTCGAGAGCGACTCGCAGGGACGCTGGTTCGATGTCGGGTTCGACTTCGAGAATACCGGAGGCGAGGGCCTTTCCGCCGCGCAGATCCATACCGCCATCTGCAAGGGGGACGCCTGGATAGAAAAGGACGGCAGCCCGGTCCTGATCGACACCCCCGCCGTCGAATCCATGCTGGAGGTCTTCAAGGACTGCAGCAGCGCCGAATCCGGAACCCCGGGCCATTTCCGTCTATCGAATCTCTACGCCCCGTTCGTGAAGGCATCGCTGGACGCGCTCGACGGCGTGGATATTGATGACGATCCCGCCTGGCGGCGGCAGGCCGAGCAGGCCAACCGCGTGATGCGCATTGAAAATACCCCGCTGCCACCGCATCTGGCCACGATCCTGCGCCCCTACCAGAAGGACGGCGTGGACTGGTTGCGCTTCCTGGAGCGCAACGGATTCTGCGGACTGCTGGCCGATGAGATGGGGCTTGGGAAAACACTGCAGACACTCGCCTGGCTCCAGCTCGAGCGCCTGAACCCCGAAGCGCGCGGACGTCCAACGCTGATCGTCTGCCCCACCAGCCTCGTGCATAACTGGATCGAGGAGACGGCACGCTTCGCGCCGTCGCTCAAGGCGCTGCCGGTCAGCGGTGCCCAGCGCCATGAGCAACGCGAGCGGATTCCGTCCCACGACCTGATCGTGACCTCCTATTCGCTTTTGCGGCGGGACATCGAGCATTACCAGGAGATTGATTTTGCCGCCGTCGTGCTCGACGAGGCCCAGCACATCAAGAACCGTTCAATCCGCAATGCGCAGGCCGCCAAGCAGATCCGTGCCATCAGCAAACTCGTCCTGACCGGAACCCCGGTGGAGAACGGGGTCTCGGACATCTGGTCCATCATGGATTTCCTGATGCCCGGCTATCTCGGGCGGGCCGAGCATTTCCGCACCGCCTATGAACTTCCGATCGCCAAGGGAGGGCCCGACGCTGATCTGGCCCAGCGCAAACTCCGCCGTAAACTGCACCCGTTCCTGCTGCGGCGCCTCAAGCGCGATGTGGCCAAGGAACTGCCCCCCAAGATCCAGAGCATCTCCACGTGCGAGCTATCCCCCGACCAGCGGGCGGTCTACAAGGAGATCCTCGAACGTTCCCGTAGGCGCATTTCCGACATGGTGGCCGCACAGGGTTTCAACCGCGCCCGCATGGAAATCCTCACGACCCTGCTCAAGCTGCGCCAGATCTGCTGCCATCTGGATCTGCTCAAGCTCGAGGACCTCAAACCGCAGCAGCCCTCCGCCAAAATGGATCTCTTCCTGGAGCTGGTGGATGAGGCCGTGGACGGCGGTCACCGTATCCTTGTATTCAGCCAGTTCGTCTCGATGCTGCACATCCTGCGCACCCAGCTCACCGAACGCGGCATCGAATTCTGCTATCTCGACGGTTCCACCAAGGACCGCATGGAACAGGTTCACCGGTTCAACACCGACCGACGCATCCCCGTCTTCCTCATCAGCCTCAAGGCGGGCGGCACCGGACTCAATCTCACCGGGGCCGACATGGTCATCCACTACGACCCCTGGTGGAATCCTGCCGTCGAGGACCAGGCCACCGACCGGGCCTACCGCATCGGCCAGAAGCGCACGGTCTACAGCGTCAAGCTCATTTCCAAGGGAACGGTGGAGGAGAAGGTCGTCGCCATGCAGAAGCGCAAGAGCGCCGTGATCAATGCCACCGTGGAATCCGACGAGGCCATGCTGCAGACCATGAGCTGGGAGGACGTCCAGGAACTGCTCGAGCTCTGACGCCGCCGCCAGCCTCCCGAGCCGCCATCCCGGCGGGGCCCCCGCAGCAGACAGCGTGTTTTCCCTTGCGTCGGACCGCCGGGCTTGCCAAACTTGGTTCCAACGACAGCGGGGGGGATCATGAACACGCGCAACTTTCGAAAACTAGTCTTGAACGGCCGACACCAGACCCGGCGCGCGGCGTCTTTCCTACAACGGGATGTCTGGGATCTGGACTTGGCGACACTGCCGACCTTCCGGGGCATGGCGGTGCGGTTCCTTCGCGTGGTCCTGCTGGTGTTCAAGGGGTTCCGGGACGACGAGTGCTCGATGCACGCCTCCGCGCTGACCTTCAGCACCCTCATGGCGATTGTCCCCATCATGGCGCTGTGCCTCTCCATGGCACGCGGACTGGGCGATGCCGACACCGCCAAACGCTGGGTGCAGAACCGCGTGCAGGCCTGGACGGAAACCTTCAAGGTCAGCCCGGTTGACGGTGCCAACCTTTCCCCCGCCACCGGAAACACCTTGCCGATGGAGCGTGCGAACGACGATTTCATGCAGGACGAGCTGGCCCTGCGGATCAATTCGCTGGTCGAGAAGGGTTTCGAGAAAGTGGATAACATCAACTTCGCGAAGCTCGGGACCGCCGGCCTGGTATTGCTGATCTGGATGGTGATCGAAGTGCTGGGGCGTGTCGAACGCTCATTCAACCGGGTCTGGGGAATCGTGGTGGGGAGAAGCCTGATGCGGCGCTTTACCGATTACCTGAGCGTGCTGCTGATCCTGCCGGTGCTGATCGTGGCGGCGGCATCGCTGCCGGTGATGGATATGGTGACCCGCTATATGCCGGA
>CAZGBW010000284.1:0-4094 GCA_964523995.1 uncultured Victivallales bacterium
GGCGGCGGCACGATGATGTGCCGGTGCATCTTCCCCATCGTTCAATTTCGCCTCATCGTGCGAATCCCTGGTGATGTTCTTGAAAACGCCGCGACCGCATTGCACAATTATATTGCACGGATCCACGCGGGGAATTACTATCCGGCGCATCGTTGGAGAAATGACTGTTTCCGTGTCCTGTATCCTCAAGGAAAGGAGTCGGTTATGAGAAGTCGGGTCATTGCAGGTTTGTGCACGGCGGTGGCGGTGATGCTAGCCGCCGGAGTGGAGTCCGCGGCGGCGGCAACCATCAGCGGAACCGTTACGGGACCGGGCGGCACCGCGCTGGAAGGCGTTCAGGTCTCGGCTTACCGGTACAACGGCAACTGGTACGAGCAGGAGGACTTCACACAAACGGATGTCAACGGCGGTTACACCATCGAGAACCTGCCGGCAGGCACCTATCGTGTCGATTTCAATGACTGGGGGGGTGACTATGCCGGAGAGTGGTATGAGGATGCGGTCACACGGAGTTCAGCAACCGAGCTTATCCTTGCCGTCGGCGACAACGCTGAAGGCATCAGCGCGGAACTGGCGGCGGCGACAAGGATCAGCGGCAGGGTGACCGATCGTGCGGGTAATCCACTGGAAGGCATCATCGCCTGGCCGCACCTGCACATGGGCGGCGACAACTGGGAGCAGCTCGACGGACGCGGGACGGACGCCAACGGGGAGTACACCCTCGACGGCATTCCGGCCGGCACCTATCGGGTGCAGTTCGATACATGGCCGCCAACCTACGCGCCGCAATGGTACAGCAATGCACTGGAAGAGGCGGATGCCACCGGATTCGTGGCACCGGCGGGTGGCATGGTTTCCGGCATCAACGCGGTCATGGCGCCGGCCGGCAGCATCTCGGGAACCGTGACGGCACCGGACGGCACGACGACGCTGGCCGGTATCCAGGTCCAGGTATACCGGCAGTCCGACGGTGCGTATGCAGGATCCGACCAGACCGATGCGAACGGGGACTATACCATCAGCGGGTTGGCGGTAGGCGCGCATATCGTGGAGTTCTACGGCAATGGAACCTACGTCGGCCTGTGGTACAGCAATGCCTCCAGTCGGGCAGAAGCAAACGCCGTCACCCTGGGCGAAGGCGAAGATCGAACCGGGATTGATGCCTCGCTGCGGATGTCCGGAAGCATTTCGGGAACCGTCACCGATGCCGGTGGAACCCCCCTCGCGGGGATCGCCGTGGACGTCATGGCAGGTCCGCAATACAACTCGTACCAGACGTATCCTACCGGTGCCGATGGACGCTACGAGGCCACCGGACTGGCGAGCGGGCCGTACAAGGTGCGATTCCGCAGCTATGCAGGCATGTATCGCACCTCGTGGTGGGAGGGGAAGGGCAGCCAGGATACGGCGGATGAGATCAGCGTCAGCGGCAACCCTGTGGAGAACATCAACGCCGCGCTCGAGGCGGCCACCATGATTTCCGGCACCGTCACCGACAGCGGCGGCAACCCGCTCGGCGATATCCATGTCGGTGTGTTCCTGCAGAATGGAACCGGATGGGACTACAAGGGCTCGGAGTGGACGGGACTGGATGGAACCTACATCGTCGGCGATCTTCAGGCCGGGACCTACACCGTGGTCTTCTCCGATACCAGCAACCACTACCTCCAGGAATTCTATGACGACGCCGCGGATTTCGAGGGAGCCACTCCGCTGGTGCTTGCCGATGGAGAGCTGGCGGGGGACATTGACGCCGTCCTGCAGGATGCGCCGCTGACCGGGATCGCTGGCACCGTCACGGAGGAAGGCAGCGGAACCCCCCTTGATGGCGTCAATGTGACGGTCTTTTCCCATGACGGCGCCGACTGGCAGATGCTGGCGGCGACGGATACCGGCATGGACGGCCGTTTCGAGATCCGGTTACCCAATCCCGGAGTCTACCGTGTACGGTTCTGGGGAGCGGGCGGCCTCTACCGGACGGAGTTCTACAACAACGCCGACTCGATTGGCAGTGCCGATGATATCACCGTGGATGAGGGTGTCCTGACCACCGGCATCGACGCCGCCATGGCGCTGGAGAATGCAGGCGGGGATGACACGAACTTCAACGGGATCCCGAATCAATGGGAACTGGACAACTTCGGCAGCCTGGATTGGATGTCGCAGACCTCCGACTGGGATGGGGATGGGTTCCCGGACCATTGCGAATTCCGGGCGGGAACCGATCCGACCCTCGACGATGATTTCCTCGGCATGGTTCCTGCAGGCCCGCCACCGTCTGCCGGGTCCTTTCCCGTGATCCAATGGAAAAGCTGCGATGGCAAGTTCTACAGCCTGGACCGGGCATCGAGCCTCGCGGATGGATTCTCCACTGTCTTCTCGAACATCCCCGGCATCTCCCCGCTCAACACGGTGACCGACACCACGGCCGTGGTGAACGGCCCGCTGTTCTACCGGATCCTCCTGGAAGAGTAGCGCGCCGTTCCCGGACTAATAGACTTGCGTCCCTGCGCGATTTCCGCTTCGATGGACCGGCTTCGGCTGGGCGGGGGAACGGATGAACGCGAATAAGAAACCATTATTGATTGTGATGTCGGCCCCGTCCGGAGCCGGCAAGAGCACGCTTTGCGTCCGCCTGCTGGAGCAGGAACCGGACATCGCCTATTCCGTTTCCTGTACCACACGGGCTCCGCGCGGCGGGGAAGTTGACGGGCGCAGTTACCATTTCCTTTCGACGGACGTTTTCGAGAAACGGGTGCAGGCGGGCGAGTTCCTGGAACATGCCCTCGTACATGGCAACCGCTACGGCACCCTCAAGGAAACCGTCCGCGCGGCCATGCAGCAGGGCCGGAGCATCCTGATGGATATTGACGTGCAGGGGGCGCGCCAGGTACGCGAGGCATTGGCCGGCCTGCCGCCAAACGACTTGATGGCGCGCGGGTTTGTGGATATATTCGTCCACGCACCCTCGATGCAGGTCCTGCGCGCACGGCTCGTGGGCAGGGCGGAGGATGCGGCAGAGGTGATCGAGCGGCGGATGCAGAACGCCGTCCGGGAAATGGCGGACGCAGGCCGGTATCGCCATCAGGTGGTCAACGATGATCTTGAGCGGGCACTGGCCGAACTACGCGGGATCATCGAGAAGGAGCGGAACCGATGAAAGTGCTGCTGGGGGTGACGGGTTCCATCGCGGCCTACAAGGCCGCCGAGCTGGTACGGCGATTCCGTCTCCGCGACTGGGAGGTGAAGGTGGTCATGACCAGGGCCGCCACACGCTTCGTCGGGGAATGGACGTTCAAATCGCTTTCCCGCAATCCGGTATACGTCGAGATGTTTCCGGAAACCGACGAGTGGCGGCCGGATCACATCTCGCTGGGGGAATGGCCCGATGTGTTCCTGATCGCCCCCTGCACGGCCAATGTGATGGCCAAGCTGGCGCACGGGCTGGCGGACGACCTCCTGACCTGCACCGCGCTGGCCATGAAGGCCCCCCTCGTCATCGCCCCGGCAATGAATGACCGGATGTGGGAGCATCCGGCGACGCAGGCCAATGCGGCGCTGCTGACGTCGCGCGGCGTGCGGTTTGTGGATGTCGGCACGGGGGATCTGGCCTGCGGCTACCAGGCCCGGGGACGCCTGGCGGATCTGGATGAAATCGAGAACAGGTTGGTAACAATGGAAAAGGAGATGACAAAATGAACAAGAAATTCGTGGCGGGGTTGCTTCTGGTCGGTCTGGCCGTGCTGGTGCTGCTGCTAAGCGCACGCGGTTCGGTGACATTGAATCTGCTGGGTTACAAGACGGCTATCCAGCAGTCGGTCGCGTTCTTCGGGTTCCTGGCCTCCGGCGTGCTCGCCGGATTCCTGCTGCGGTGAGAACGGTTTGCATGCGCCGGGCGGATCGTGTGCTGCTGCTGTCCGTGCTGATCGCGGAACGATGGCATGAACGCATGCGCGGCCTGCTCGGACGGCAGGGACTCGCCCCCGGCACCGGCATGCTGCTCTCGCCGTGCGGGTCGGTGCATACCGTCGGCATGCGCTTCGCGATCGACGTGGTGTATCTCGACATCGACGGGCGGGTGGTTCGCATCGTCC
>CAZGBW010000285.1:0-1089 GCA_964523995.1 uncultured Victivallales bacterium
TTGTGCGATACTGCGCGCGTGGTGCCATTTCCGGAAAGGGGTGCGGGGTATGCGCGAGATCATCTACATGGACAACAACGCGACGACAAGCGTGGCGGCAGAGGCGCTTGACGCCATGCAGCCCTTCCTGACGGACCAGTACTTCAACCCAAGCTCGATGTACGAGGCGGCGCGCGGGCCGGCCCGGGCCATCGCCGCGGCGCGCGATACGGTAGCCGCGATGCTCGGCGGCGTGGCCGGGGACGAGGTGATCTTCACCGGCAGCGCGACGGAAAGCAACAACACGGCGATCTTCGGCGCCCTTCGGGCCAACGGACGGCGGCGGCATATCGTGACGACCGCCGTGGAACACCCCTCGGTGCAGGAGGTCTGCAAGGAAGCCCGGCGCGAGGGTGCCGAGGTGACGGTTGTCGGGGTGAACCGCCAGGGCGAGATCGATATGACGGAATTCGTGCGCGCGCTGCGCCCGGATACGCTGCTGGTCTCGGTGATGCACGCGAACAACGAGACCGGCGTGATCTTCCCGATCGCGGAGCTGGCACGGCTGACCAAGGAGACCGATCCGGCCATCGTGTTCCATACCGACGCCACACAGTCGGTCGGCAAGCTGGACGTGAACCTGAAGGGGGCATTCTCGCAGGTGGACATGCTGTCGTTCTCCGGGCACAAGCTGCATGGGCCCAAGGGCGTCGGCGTCCTGTTCATGCGCCGGGGGACGCCCTGCCGCCCGTACCTGTGCGGGGGTCACCAGGAGCGCGGCCTGCGGGCGGGCACGGAGAATGTCGGGCATATCGCCGCCCTGGCGAAGGCCTGCGAGCTGGCGGAAACCGCACGGGATGCGGAAGGCCGGATCGCCGCGATGCGGGACCGCCTGCAGGCGGGGCTTTGCGAGCGGATCCCCTGGCTGGAAGTCAACGGCGCGGGGGCGGAACGGCTGCCGAACACGCTGAATCTGGCTTGCCATAGCATCGAGGGGGAATCTATCCTTTATCAGCTTGATGAATTCGGAATCTGCGCCTCGAGCGGCTCCGCCTGTACATCGGGATCCCTGGATCCCTCGCATGTGCTCAAGGCCATGCAGGTTCCGTT
>CAZGBW010000285.1:1189-4092 GCA_964523995.1 uncultured Victivallales bacterium
CTGCTGCTGCATCTTGGCATAGAACACCTGGCGGCCGTGGTGGGTGGATCCTTCGGTGGCATGCAGGTGCTGGAATGGGCCGTCCGCCATCCGGGTATGATGGACCGCTGCATCTGTATCGCCACGGCGGCGGGTCTCTCGGCGCAGGCGCTGGCCTTCGACAGCGTGGCCCGCAACATCATCACCTCCGACCCCGACTGGCGCGGCGGCGATTATTACGACGACGGACCGAAACCGGACCGGGGACTGGCACAGGCCCGGCAGCTCGGGCATATCACGTATCTGTCGCAGGATATCATGAAGACCCGTTTCGGGCGCGAACGCCGGTCCGGGGACACGGCAGCGGGGGCCGCCAGCACCGTGCATCTGTCCGAATTCCAAGTCGCCAGCTACCTGGATTACCAGGGGAAGAAGTTTGTCAAGCGGTTCGACGCCAATTCCTATCTGCGCATCATGAACGCGATGGATGACTTCGATCTGACGAGCCGCGTGGAAGGCGGGCTGGAGGCGGCCTTCGCGGCGGTGCGGGCGAAGATGCTGGTGGTGGCCGTGAGCTCGGACTGGCTGTTCCCGCCGGAGCAGTCCAAGGAGATCGCCAACGCGCTGCTGCGGGCAGGCAAGGCGGTGTCGTACTGCCTGCTCAAGGCCCCCTACGGCCACGACGCGTTCCTGGTGGATATTGATGACCTGGTTTCCGTGGTGCATGCCTTCCTGCCGTGGGTGGCGGACGGAGGCGAGGCCGGAGCCGCCGGTACCGGCGTCGCGAATGAGCCGGATGTCGAGACGCGCGCGGAGCGGGAGGTGATCGTGAACATGATCGCGCCGGGGGCCCGCGTGCTGGACATCGGCTGCGGGCACGGCGATCTGCTGGCGCTGCTGCACGAGCGCCGGGGCGCATCGGGCATCGGCGTGGATATTGACCTGCGGCAGGTGGTGCAGGTGATCGAGCGGGGGCACGACATCTTCCAGGAGGATGTGGACGGCGGTCTGGCGATGATTCCCGACGGCTCGTACGATTGCGCGGTCCTGAGCGAGACGCTGCAGGTGGTGCAGCGGCCGCGCGAGGTGCTGCACGAGATGCTGCGCGTGGCCCGGGAGGGGATCGTCAGCTTCCCCAACTTCGGCAACTATGCGCTGATCTGGCAGCTTCTGCGGTCGGGGCGGATGCCCGTGGGCAGCGCACTGCCGTTCGAGTGGTACAACACCCCGAACATCCATTTGTTCACACTGCGGGATTTCGAGCGGCTCTGCCGGGCGGATTCGATCACGATCCTTGAAACTGTCTGCCTGAGCGATGCGCGGATCGGACGCCTGCTCTTGTCGCTCGGGATCCGGAACTTCGGGGCCGACCGGGTGCTGTTGCGCGTAACCCGCCGGCCGTGAGGCGCTTCGCGGTTACAGCCCGAATCCGGCCAGATACTCGAAACTCGACCGGGCGCAGTCGAACGGATCGCGGCGACAGGTGTCCTGCTCCACGGCATACCAGCGAACGCCAGCAGCCTCGCAGGCCGGAATGATATGCTCCCAGTCCATGTTCCCCTCGCCGATCGGCGCGATTACCGGTCCGTCCTTGGCAACCACTTCCTTGTCCTTGAGATGAATCACCGGAACGCGACCCTGGCAACGCTCCAAGACCCGGACGCAGTTGAGTCCGGCGTGTTCGATCCAATACAGGTCCAGTTCGAGCATCAGGTCATCGCCACCCTCCTCGATGATGATGTTCTCAAGACTGCCGCGCGGCTCGTCGGCAAAGCGTATGAATTCATGACTGTGGTTATGGTGCCCGAAGCGGATCCCGGCGGCCTTGAGCCTGGCGATGACCGGCCGCGCATCGGACAGCCAGCGCCGGAAGCCGTCCGGTGTATTTCCATACTCGGGCGGAACACCGCCAATGGCCGCATAATCGCATCCCAATTCGTGGTGCAACTCGATCTCGCGCCCGGTCTCGTTCATCAGCGCGGGCCACGCACGGTGCGTTGCAATGCAGGAAAGACCGTTGTCATCCAGCATCTTCCGGGCCTCCCGCGCGGAAATCTCGCTTCCCAGGCAGGCCACGGCGGAAAACTGCACGGCCGGATATCCCATGACGGCCAACCGTGCCAGGGTGTTCGCCAGGTCCTTCCCAGTCTTGGTGAAATCCCGTAACGTGTACAACTGCATCGCCAGTTTTGATCCACGGTTTGTCATTGAAAAGACTCCTTCCTCTCCTCTTGGGTTAAACGAGCCGTGAATGTACATCACCCTCACACTGGGCTGCAATATAAATCAGCCTGGATGCGTGGATGTCTTGACCGGCGGGTGATGATCGCGCAGTATGTCGGGTCTTCACGGAGATTATTATGCATACTCTTATTTCCTGGACCGAAAAACTGCCGGACGGTGAGAAACGCGAGACGCGGGTCCATGTGTCACAGCGCCGCCTGAAATGGCAGTTCAAGCGCACGGATCAGGAGAAGTGGGATTATGACAGCGCCCCCGGGGCGGAGGACTGGAATATGCTCGAGGATATCCTGCGGCGCCGGGCGGGTCGCGGCAATTCGGTCAACATGCTCAATGCCGTGCGGCTGCTGCGCGAGAAAGCGGGTCCATCGCCATGAGCGAAAAGCCGCAAACCCCTGCAGGGCGGGATAGCCTTGAGTTTTACGCTGCCGCGATTCCAGGGACGGAAAAGGCGCTCTGCGACGAGCTTCGCGAGCTTGGGTTTTCAAGCGTGAGGCTGAATCGGGGGGGCGTCCCCTTCCGCGGCCCCCGGCACGATGGATGGCGGGCCTGCCTGGAAAGCAGGATCGCGCAGCGCATCCAGATGCTGGTTGCCCGGTTTCCCGCACCGACACAGGATGCGCTCTATGCCGGGGTGCGGGGGTTCGACTGGTCGCGGTTTGTGACGTTCCGGCAGACGCTGG
>CAZGBW010000286.1:0-4089 GCA_964523995.1 uncultured Victivallales bacterium
GTGGCGGCGCGGGCGGCGGCTCCGCCCTCGCCCATCTGTTCACGGAAGAGTCGCAATTCCTTGAGCATGGCAGTGCGGACCGGGGTCTGCGTGATCAGGGGCTCCAACGCCGCGGCCAAGGCCGCCGGCGTGGCCTTCCCCTGTACAAGTTCCGGACAGATCTCACGCCCGGCGACGACGTTCACCATGCCGATGTTCGGAATGCGGATCATGGATTTGAAAAGGTGGTAGGACGCGGGACTGAGCTTGTAGACAATCGCCATTGGACAACCCAGCAAGGCAGTCTCGACCGTGGCGGTTCCCGAGCATACCATCGCGGCAGCGGCCTGCCGGACGATCTCGTACGTCATGTCCGCAATAACGGAGAGCTGACGGGGCGTATTCCGGGCATGGCAAATGGATTCCGCCAGGGATGCCTGCATCGCACCGGGGGCGGCCACGATGAAACTGCACCCGGGAATCTTCTGGTCAAGAATCACGGCGGCCTCCAGCATGACCGGCAGCAGGCGTCTGATTTCCGCGGTGCGGCTTCCAGGCAGCAGCGCGATCCGCTGCAGCCCTTTCCAGGGAATCGGGATGGCGGGCCCCGAAAGGGCAGCCTGAATGCTGTCCACGAGCGGATGCCCGACGAAGGATACCGGAAGACCGGTGCCCTCGAAGTGACGGGCCTCAAAGGGGAAGATGGAGATCAGGTGATCGAGGTAGCGGGCCATGGCGGGTATGCGGGAACGATGCCATGCCCACACTTGCGGGCAGATGTAGAAGAGCGTCCGGATCCCCTGCGCGTGCAGCTTCTCGGCCAGGCGCAGATTGAAACCGGGGTAATCCACGAACAATGCCAGATCCGGTTTCTCCGCGGCGGCCCATGCGAGCATGTCCTTGAAAGCCCGCCTGAAAAAGGGGTAACGGCGCAGGACCTCCGCGAAACCGATCACCGCCATATCCTTGACATCGTAGCGTGTATCCACACCGGCCGCGCGCATGCGGGGACCGCCGATGCCGAACCAGGTCACGCCCGGTGCAATGGCATTGGCCGCCTCGATCAATTCCGCCGCCCGCATGTCGCCGGAGACTTCGCCGGCGATGACCATGACCTTGCTCATGACGGGCGCTCCCGGATCGTCTGGCAGATGGCGATCGCAAGCTGGAGGGCTTCGGTCCCGTGCCTGCCGGTGACCACGGGATCGTGGCGAAGCTTCACACAGTCCGCGAACGAACGCAATTCAGCCGCCAGGGGTTCCGATTTGTCGATCGGCACGGGTAGGGCTTCAATACCCGTCGCTGTGCGCCGGCAAAGCTGGCCCGACTGGCTCATGTAATCGAGCGACAGATAGGTGTCATCCTGGAAGACGCGGATCTTGCGGAGCTTGTCCTGGCTGATCCGGCTGGCGGTGACGTTCGCCACGCAGCCGCTTTCGAACTGGATCCGGGCATTGGCGATATCCTCGGTCGCACTCAGGACCGCGACCCCCGTGGCATGGATGGCCTTCACGGGGGAATTGGCCAGTCGCAGGATGATATCCAGGTCATGGATCATGAGGTCCAGCACCACGCTGACCTCGGTGCCGCGTGGCGGGGCGTTATCGCGCGGCGGGGGGTAGGAGGCCAGGCGGGTCGCCTCGATGAACCGGGCGTTGGTGAGATGATCCTCGAGAAAGGTCATGACCGGATTGAAACGCTCCACATGGCCGACCTGCAGGAGGAGGTTGCGCTCCTCGGCCTTGCGCACCATGGCCTCCGCCTCCGCATAGGTGGACGAGATCGGCTTTTCCACCAGCATGTGGACGTTGAACGGAAGGACCTTCTCGAAGACCTCGTAATGCAGATGGGTGGGCACGACGATGCTGACCGCGTCCACCTGCGCGGCCAGCGCCTCGATGCTGTCGAACGTGGCCGTGCCGTAGCGCGCCGCGATTTCCGCCGCCCGTGCCGGATCGGCATCGTAGACACCGACCAGCTCGATGTCCTCCATTTCGGAGTAGATGCGCGCATGCCACTGCCCCAGACTACCGACACCGATGACGCCTGTGCGTCGTTTTGCTCTGTTCATGATGATGGCTCCATGACGACGAGGGTTACATTCCGTTTGTCCAGCTCCGCGATAATGGATTCCCGCTCGAGCAGGATCGCCCGTCCGGCCTCGACCGCAACGGCGGAAACCCCGGCCTTGCGGATGGATTTGACCGTGTGCAGGCCTATCACCGGGATATCGAACCGCATATCGTGACCCGGCTTGGCAACCTTGACGAGAGCCGCGCCCGGACCGCCCAGCTTTCCAGCCCGCAGGATGGCGGCATCGGTCCCCTCGAACGCCTCCACGGCCAGGATGGTCCCCTCCTTGACCAGCACCGTCTGGCCAATGTCCAGCCCGCTGAGGGTCTTGGCGGCATGGAAACCGATCCGGATGTCGGACGCTTCCGACTCCGTCGGGGCGCGCCGGCTCAGGAGCCCTGCCCCCGGCATGTGTTTCTGCATGAACGACGAGGCGGGCAGCAGCTCCACACCGGCAGCGCGGATTTCCTCGCCGATGGCGGCAAAGATGGAATGCGCATTCCGTTCCGGCAGGCGCCGCAGCAGCCGGAGGAGATGAGCGTCCATGCGGACGCGGAAAAGATGTGTCGGTGTGATCTGCCCGGCCATCACCGCGTGCGGGATCCCCACGGCCTTCAGGGCGTCCAGCATGCGTCCCAGCTGCCCGAGATAAATCCAATGCACCTCGTCGCAAAGTTTCTCGATCACCGGATCGGTCTCCTTCCGGAACGCGACCGCGGCAATCCGCGAGACGCCCTGCGAGCGCGCGGATTCGGCAAGGAGCCCTGGGTAGGCACCCTTGCCGGCGATGATCGTGATGGCGTTCGGAATAGGCGGATCGGTCATCATGGCGATATTCAGACTGGGGCCGTCAGCGCGTCGTGTCGCGCAGGATCAGATTCGTGAACTCGGCACGCGTAGCGGCATCGTCATGGAAACTGCCAAGGACGGAGGATGTCGTCATGACGCTGTTCTGCTTCTCGACGCCGCGCATCATCATGCACAGATGGCGGCACTCCATCACGACACCAACCCCCTCGGCACCGACAGCGTCGCTGACGGCCCGCGCGATCTGGTGGGTCAGGCGCTCCTGGATCTGCAGGCGACGGGCGAACCCGTTGGCGATGCGTGCAAGCTTGCTGACGCCGAGCACTTTGCCATTGGATATATAGCCGATGTGGCACTGCCCGAAGAAAGGCAGCATGTGGTGCTCGCAGAGGCTGTAGACCTCGATGTTCCGGACAATGACCATGTTGTTGGTGTGGCTCTCGAAAACCGCCCCGTTGATGATGGTGTTGATATCGGCGTGATAACCACTGGTGAGAAACCGGTAGGCTGCTGCCACACGGTCCGGGGTCTTGAGAAGGCCTTCACGATCCGGGTCCTCGCCGATCTCGACGAGAAGTTCCCGGACCAGTTCCGCCACGCGCTGTGCATTCATGCTGTTTTCCTCCCTGGATTATATGCCGTAGTTCCCGGCGTCCGGATCGGGTGACCGTGTGTTATTGCCGGCGGGCGGGGACACCTCGCCTGCCTCGGGGAGACGCCTGGCAACGGCGGCAGCGGGCCGCCCCCCTCGGTTGCGTCCCCATGGGAAAAGCCGTCGGAAGAATCCACCGATCGCGCGGCCGATGCGCGTCGCCAGCGGCGGATGAAGCAGCCTGTCGAGGCGCCGGTAACCGGCGAGCAACTCTTCGGGAGAGAAGTCCTTGCGATGCACGTTCTCCTCGAGTTCGAGCTGCAGTTTTTCGGCCTCGGTGGATTTATCCACGATGCTCGCCTCGATATACTTCCAGCCCAGCTCCCGGGCGGCGAGCGTGCGGCGGTGCCCGGCGATCAGCTCGTTCTCGCGAGAGAGGGTGACCGGATTCAACTGGCCGTGGTCGCGCAGACTCTCCATCAGGGGCTTAAGATCCCCGACATCGGTACGCACACGATCGTTGATGATGATGTCCTGAATCGGAACTTTCATGACTCTCCTTGGCTCAAGAAATAGGACGAACGATCTGGAACCTAACAGCTTGCACCGGCAGAAGCAAGCCCAGGCTGGACCACGCC
>CAZGBW010000287.1:0-4072 GCA_964523995.1 uncultured Victivallales bacterium
CGCAGGTCCCCATGGGCGCGACCCGGAACAGCATCCTGGAGATGCGCGAGTTCGATGAGATGCCGGAAGCCTTTGTCAGTGCCGTCCGCAAGTGGGATTACCTGAATATGCGGGAGATGTACCATTACATCCGGACTCATCCGAGCATGTCGGGGCGGAGCCGGAGTGAGAAACTGTTCAGCCTGCACAGCAAGCTGGCCATGCCATGGGCCTGCCTGATTGTCGTGTTCTTCGCGGTTCCCGCCGGGGCCCGGACCGGACGGCAGGGCGTGCTGTCGGCGGTGTTCGCGGCGATTGCCATGATGGCGGGCTTCTACACGCTGGCGCAGCTAGGCCTGGTTGTCGGTTCGACCGGCGCGATCCCCCCCTGGGCCGGGGCCTGGCTGTCGAACCTGGTGTTCGGCATTGTCGGGCTGGTATTGCTGAAGAACTTGCGCTAGATTGCCGTGGAGAAAGGAACCATTATGTCGAAGCTTCGAGATCTCCTGGCGCAGGCCGTTGCCGCCGGGGCCTCCGATATCCACCTGAAGACCGGGCAGGTGCCGTACTTCCGTATCAGCGGCGGCCTCTTCAGGAGCGGGGACGGGCCGCTGGGCGCGCTGTTTATGCGGGACCTCGTCAACGATATCGTGCCGCCCCACCTCCTGGACGTGTTCAACCGCGAGCATGAGACCGATTTCTCGCATGGTGAAGAGGGAGTCGGCCGTTTCCGTGTCAATGTTTTCTGTTCCCAGGGCGAGCCGACCGTGGTGCTGCGCCATGTGAAGGACCAGATTCCCACGTTCGCGCAGCTGCGCCTGCCACCGTCGATCCAGCGCCTTGCCCATGCCGAGCGCGGCATCATCCTGCTGGCGGGGACCACCAGCAGCGGCAAATCCACCACGCTGGCGGCCATTATCGGCGAGATCAACCGCACGCAGTGCCGCCGCATCCTCACCGTGGAAGATCCGGTGGAATATGTGTTCGAGGATATCCAGTCGCTCATCTCCCAGCGGGAGGTGGGGCTGGACACGCCCGGGTTCGAGAGCGCGCTGAAACACATGCTGCGCCAGAATCCGGATGTGATCCTCATCGGGGAGATGCGCGATCCGGTCAGCATCCGCACCGCCTTCCTGGCGGCCGAGACGGGGCATCTGGTCCTCTCCACGCTGCATGCCGGCACGGCGGATATGGCCATCCCGCGCATGATTGACGTCTTCCCCAGCCACGAGCGCGAGAATGTGCGCATGGCGATTGCCGCCAACCTGCATGCGATCGTGTGCCAGCGGCTGGTCCCCGATGTGGACGGCGGCGTGATCCCGGCGGTGGAAATCATGATCAACACCTCCACCATCCGCAAGCTGCTGGAGCGCGGGCAGCTCGATGTGCTTGGCGCGGCCATCGCCACCGGCAGGGAGGATGGGATGCAGACCTTCAACCAGTCGGTCTACGAGCATGTTCGCAATGGCATTATCAGCGAGGCGGCGGGCATGGCCGCCGCGACCAACCCCGAATCGCTGCGGATGAACCTCCAGGGGATCTTCCTGGATGAGGAAAGCCGGATCCTCGGATCCTGACCGCACCCCTGGCATGTTATGATTCATCCCGATCTCAACGGCAAGGCGTTTCTCGTGACCGGCTCCACGCGCGGTATCGGGCTCGGTATCGCCCGCGTGCTGCTCGATGCGGGCTGCATCGTGGGCATCCACGGGCGCACGCCCGGGTCCGCCCAGAGCGCCTGCGAGCGCCTGGCCGCGCCGCCGGGCCGCACCGTGGCCCTGCACGGCGATCTGGAGGACGAGTCGGTCGCGCGCATGCTCCCGTCCGCCTTCCTGGCTGCCGCCGGACGCCTGGACGGGCTGGTCAATAACGCCGGCGGCGGGCGTGCCGTCGCGTTCCGGGGCCTCAAGTCCGCGGATTGGAGGCGCACGTTCGCGCTCAACCTCGATGCCGCCATGCTGCTTTGCCAGGCCGCCTATCCCGTGCTTCGCCGTACCGGTGGCGGCATCGTGAACATCACCTCGCTGGCCGCCCACGGCCCGGGCAAGTGGATGGGCGCGGATTACGCCGCCTCCAAGGCCGCCCTGGTCAGTCTTACCCGGTCGCTCGCCTTCGAGGCGGCCCGCTTCAACGTCCGCGTCAACGCGATTTCCCCCGGCATGATCGAGACCGACATGACCGCGGCGCTGACGGATGCCATGCGGCGTGATCTTGCCATCCCCCTCGGGCGGCTCGGGTCCCCCGTTGACGTTGGCAACGCCGCCGCTTTTCTGCTTTCCGAGGATTCCAGTTATATCACCGGACAGGTGCTGCATGTGGACGGCGGCCTCTGGACGGGTAATTCGTAAAGGAGGTCTCCATGTCAAGCTCGCGTCGTGTGGTCATTACCGGCCTGGGTGCCGTTTCCGCCCTTGGTTTCAGCGAGACGGAAATCTGGAGCGCGATGGTCGCGGGCCAGACCGGCATCCGCACTATCACGCATCTCGACACTTCCGAGATGAAGACCACGGTCGGCGGGATCGTCGACCGCGAGCGGCTCAAGACCGCCCTGCAGGGGATTCGCGTCCGCTATGCGGACATCACCGTGGATGCCGCGATTCTTGCGAGCGACCAGGCGCTCCGGCAGGCCGGGTTGCTGGAGGGCGAAGGGGCCCCCGTGCCGCAGGAGGTCGCCACCATCGTCGGCACCGGCATCGGCAGCGTGGAGAGTTATTTCGACTCCGTATCCAGCTATATCGAGAAGGGGGTCAAGGGCATCCGTCCGACCACGGTGCCCCGCTGCATGGCCAATGCGGTCTGCTCGCAGATTGCCATCCGCTACCGGCTGACCGGTCCGAACTATGTGGTAACTGCCGCCTGCACCTCGTCCACCACCGCGATCGGTATCGCCTTCCGCATGATCAAGGACGGCTACATTGACAAGGCGCTCTGCGGCGGGTCGGACACCATTTTCGACCCCATGACGATGGCGGCCTGGGACCGGCTCGGTGTCATGTCGAAGAACCCCGACCCCGTCCGCGCCTGTCGCCCGTTCGATCGTGATCGCGACGGCTGCGTGGTTGGCGAGGGGGCTGCCGCGCTCGTGATCGAGACGCTGGAAAGCGCCCGTGCCCGCGGGGCCACCATCCGGGCGGAAATCGTCGGCTACGGCGAGTCCTCGGATGCCAGGCATATCACGGCACCGGATGCCGAGGGCCAGGCCCGCGCTATTCGCGCCGCGCTCGACAGTGCCGGTATCGCGCCGGACGCCCTTGGCGTCATCAGCGCCCACGGGACGGCCACCGGCGCCAACGATCCGACCGAGTGCGAGTCCACCCGCATGGCGCTGGGGGCGGCGGCGGCCTCGATCCCGATCGTCTCGCACAAGTCGTATTTCGGTCATCTGCTCGGCGGGTCGGGGGCGATCGAGACGCTGGCGACCGTCCTTGCGCTGGAGACGGGGATCCTCCCGGGGAACCTCAACCTGGAGAACCCGGATGAAGCCACCGCCGGCCTTTGTCTTGCCCGAGGCTCGGCGACACCGATCCAGCGCCCCTACGCGCTCAAGAACAGTTTCGGGTTCGGCGGCAACAACGGCGTGCTCGTCCTGCGCCGCGCAGGCGACTGAGATGTTGCCGGGTTTCGGCGTTGGCAAGGCGGTGAAAATATGGTTTGATCCCTTCGCGCCGGACAAGCGGTGCAGGGTATCGCGTTGTTAAACAGGAAGGGTTTTCTATGGAAGCGCTGGGTTGCGGGCCGGTGGTGCGATGCGGGCGGATCGCGTCGGAGCTGAAATCGTGGGACGATATTGAGAGGGCGTTCGGTTCGGTGGAGCCGGTCCGCATGGGCCAGGGCTGGCGAGAGGTGCCCGAGGAGGACTTCCGACCGGCGACCATCCGTACGGGATGGACAGCGCAGAGTCTGCTGGTCTTCGCCGTGCTTGAGGATGCCGACAGCTTTAATCCGGTCACGGTCTTCAACGAGCCCTCCTTTGATCGGGGCGATGTCTTCGAGGTCTTTCTACGGCCGGTCGGGCAGGACCCGTACTACGAGTTTCATGTCAGCCCCCGGAACCAGCGGTTCCAGTTGCGGATTCCTTCGGGGGATGCCTTCA
>CAZGBW010000288.1:0-3979 GCA_964523995.1 uncultured Victivallales bacterium
GCAGATGCAGTTTTGATGTCTTGTGTATTTTGTGCTTTTTGTGGCAATCAATTCCCGTGTTTAGCATTATGATGGTTTCTGTGTATTCTGTGTATTCCGTAGTTAATAGTTGGTATTTAACACTGAAGATATAGATAAGCAGGGGTTGGCAGAAGGGAGTGATCTGATGAAAGGATGGTTTGCGGCGGGGTTGGCGAGAAGCGTCATCGTCCTGGTGTTTGCATGGGTCTGTGTCGCCTCAGCGCAGGTTGCGGATCCGTTCGGGCTGTCGCTTTCGGTTGCGGAGGCCAATGGCGGGAGAGAATTGGCTGTCGCATTCCGCGTGCCGGACGCGCATTACCTGTATGCGGGGGAACTGGATGTCGCGGTGGAGGGTGGGAGTATCCGACCTTCCGACATACCGGTGCCGCTGGCAAAGGCCGACCCGCTGTCCGGGGATATGGTGGACGTATACAGTCATGATTTCGTGCTGCGCTACCACTTGGATGGCGGTGCGCTCGAGGACATGACCGTGACCGTCGCCTACATGGGATGCAATCAGCAGCTTTGCTTCATGCCGCAGTCACGGCAATTCCGGTTGGATGCGGCGGGGCGGGGTGTCGAACAGATCCCTGGAGAAGGCGGGCCTGCTCCGGCGGAGGACCGGGGTGCCGATGTCTTTGCCGGACTACGCATGACTGGGCGGGCTGCGGGGTATCTCTCTACTGCTGAGTTCCTGTCCTTTGTCGAGCGGGTGGAATCCGGTCGCGGTCTTGAAAGAGGATGGTTGGAGGAGCAGGTGGCGGGGCGTGGACTCTGGATCGGCATCCTGGCGATTCTTCTGGGCGGCCTGGCGCTGAACCTGACACCTTGTGTACTCCCGATGATCCCCGTGAACATCGCGATTATCGGTGCTGGAGCGCAGGCGGGATCGCGGCGGCGCGGGTTTCTGCTGGGGACGGTCTATGGTGGCGGCATTGCGCTGGTATACGGAATCCTGGGGCTGGTGGTCGTACTGACCGGATCCCAGTTTGGCACACTCAACGCATCCCCCTGGTTCAATCTCGGGATCGCCGTTCTCTTCTGTTTACTGGCCTTGGCGATGTTCGGCGTATTCCATCTGGACTTCACACGCTTCCAAACCTCGTTGGGCGGCACGGCCGCGCCTGGTGGTTCCTACCTGGCGGCGCTCCTCTTTGGCGGGGTGGCGGCGCTCCTGGCGGGGGCTTGTGTGGCACCGGTGGTGATCTCGGTGCTGGTGCTGGCGACGGAGTTCTACCAGCGCGGCAATGGAGTGGCGCTCTTGCTGCCATTCGTACTCGGGGTGGGCATGGCGCTACCCTGGCCGTTCGCGGGAGCGGGGCTTTCGTTCCTGCCGAAGCCGGGACGCTGGATGGAACGGGTAAAGATCGGATTCGGTATCGTGATCCTTGTGGCGGCGGCCTATTACGGGTATCTCGGGGGCACCCTGCTGCGCCCGGCGCTGGCCAGCCATGGTGAAGCGCAGGGTGGAAATGACGGGTTCTGGCAGTCATCACCGGCGGTCGCGGTCGCGATGGCGCGCGAGACCGGCAAACCGCTCTTTGTTGACTTCTGGGCGACATGGTGTAAAAACTGCAAGGCGATGGATGCCACGACTCTACGGGACGATGCGGTGCTTCAGGCCCTTTCTCCCTATGTGCGGCTCAAGTTTCAAGCCGAGGATCTCTCGGACCCGGCGATCCGTACGGTGCTGGATGCGTTGGGAATCCGGGGGCTTCCCTCGTATGTGGTGATGGAAGATGCGGGCGAGGATCCTTGACGGATCCTGGGAAAGGGGAGGTATCCCGAAACATGAAAAGTGCAAGCGGACCGCTTTGTATCGCGGTGATCGGCGCTTCCGGCGATCTGGCCAGGAAGAAGATATTCCCGGCCCTTTTCTCGCTATACTGCCAGAATCTGCTGCCGGCGGAATTCCATATCTTCGGCTTTGCCCGGTCTTCGATGAGCGATGCCGGTTTTCGCGACGTGATGATGCGCCACCTGACCTGCCGTTATGTAGCGGGAGAAACCTGCCAGGACCGGATGCGCACATTCCTGGAGCGTTGTTTCTATGTATCCGGATCGTATGATTCCCGCGACGCCTTTCTCGACCTCTTTGCCCGCCAGCATGAGATCCTACCCGATGGAGCGGTCAACCGTATTTTCTATATGGCGATCCCCCCGTCCGTGTTCCTGGATGTCGCCCATGCGCTGGGCGGTGCCGGACTGGTGCATTGCGGCATGAGCAGGCCGTGGTCGCGAGTCGTTGTGGAAAAGCCATTTGGCCGGGATCGCAAGAGTTCCGACGATCTGGTCCGGGAGATGGGATCGGTATTCCGCGAGGCCCAGACGTTCCGGATTGATCACTATCTGGGCAAGGAGGTGATCCAGAACCTGATGGTGCTGCGCTTTGCCAATCTTGTTTTCGAGCCGGTCTGGAGCCGGGCCTTCATCGACAATGTCCAGATCTCCTGGAAGGAGGATCTGGACGTTGAAGGACGGGGCGGGTATTTCGACGGGTATGGCATCATCCGCGACGTGATGCAGAACCACCTGCTTCAGATCCTGGCGCTCGTTGCCATGGAACCCTGCGAGCGCCTGGATGCGGGGCATATCTGCAATGAGAAGATCCGAGTTCTGCGCTGCATCCGTCCGCTGTCCCTGGCGGACGTGGCGGTGGGGCAGTACACGGCGGGGCCATGGAAGGGGCGGCAGGTCAAGGGGTATCTCGAGGATGATCTTGTTGCCCGGGATTCCACGACGCCGACGTTTGCGGCGGCCCTGCTGAGGGTGGAGAATGATCGCTGGCGGGGTGTTCCGTTCCTGATCCGGGCCGGAAAGGGACTCGAGAGCCGTAAGACGGAGATCCGCATCCAGTTCAAGCCGGCAGGGGGGACGATGTTCGCCCAATACGCGGATGCCATGCAGCCCAATGCGCTGGTTATCCGGGTGCAGCCTGACGAGTCGATCGGGCTGCATGTGGTCACCAAGGTTCCCGGAATGGGGATGAAGCTCAAGGAGACCGAGCTGGACTTGCGGTACCAGAAAGCCTTCGACGAGATTATACCCGATGCGTACGAGAGTCTGCTGATGGATGTGATGCGGGGGGACAAGAGCCTGTTCATCCGCAAGGACGAGCTTGGTGCGGCCTGGGACATATTCACCCCGGTCCTGCACGAGCTGGATCGTCGGCGAGATCGCCCGGAGTCTTATGTTTTCGGGAGTACCGGCACCAAGGGCGCCGAGGCCCTGGCGGCCAGTGCGGGGGTGCGTTGGGCGTGAGTCACTCCTTCCCGCCCGCCTCCAGAAGCAATGCGGATAGCTGCTCGCTGGAGCGGTACCCTGTCAGTCGCTTCCTTTCGGTGCCAGCCGAGAAGATCCGGATGTCCGGGATGCTCTGGACGTTGAACCGGGCGGCAATGTCCCGATGCTGGTCCACATTGATCTTGACGATCGCGGCGCGGTCCTTCCATGCGTCCGCCACCGCGGAGAGTTCCGGCGCGAGCTTCCGGCACGGTCCGCACCAATCCGCGTAGAAGTCCACAAGAACCGGTACAGCGGACGTCCCGATCAGCGTGTCGAGGGTCGCGGAATCCGCAACCCTGATGATCGCCAGCGATTCCGGTTTGGAATGTCGGTTCCCCCCAAAGAGGGATCCAGAGGACGACAGGGCGAACAGGAGTCCGAACAGGGCTCCAAAACCGGCACCTCGGAACGGGTTGGCTGTGAACGGACATGTCCCCGATGTGCATTTACCGAAATACCCAAGCGCGGCCCCGATCAGACACCCGGCCAGCACAAACACCACGATTTTTACCATGCGATCCTCCTTTGATGCTGATTATTCCATATCGGATGCATTCCCTTACAGGAAAAACGCACGAACAGTCCGATGGGGGCCGGACGCATCGGCGATTCGGTGCACCTCTGCCGCCCACCGGCCTTGCGCCGGTGGAGGTAAACGCTGAAACAAAGGGGT
>CAZGBW010000289.1:0-3974 GCA_964523995.1 uncultured Victivallales bacterium
CTTGCCTTGCGCTCTTCCAGCAGGCGACGCAGTTTCTCGAGTTGCCTGGTGATTCGATCAACCTCACTCTCGATCATCTGCGTGCGTCGGTCGTAGGCAGCTTCCCGTTCCGCAAGGGTTCTGAAGGGTTTGCTGTTCCCTTTCGTGGCAGGGGCTTCTGGCGTTTCCTGTTCCTCCCTGGATCGGGTTTGGGACGGCTCCTGCCGGATTTCATGAGCCCCCGGGAAACGCCTGCTGACGCCTGCAAACTGGCGGAGTGCCTCGCTCAGCGATTCGCGTTCCTCGGGCGGAAGGGTGTTCAGGAATTCACGAAGGCGCGGGTTCTGCTCCAGCAGTCGCTCAACGGAACGTGCCCGTATCCGCTTCCGGAGTTCGGACGCGAATTCATCCGGGGATTCCGTCCGCAGGCGGTCGAGGCGACGGTGCTCGCCGGGGTCTTTCTTGCGGATGGCTTCAAGCCAGTGTTCGGATGGTCTGCGGGCGGTGTTGCCGCCGGGTGGCGGGGGTTGTACGTCTGCCGGCGGTTCCGCCACACCGGTGAGCGGCACGAGCAACAGCAGGGTGGCGGTGAGCAGTGAGGGGATGTTATTTCTCATCAGGAGTCCTCCATGTTAATCAGTTCCAAGGCAAGCGCATCCGATTCCTCTGCGTTTCCCGCCAGGCTGTCGAGCAGGGTCAGTAGCGACGCATCAATATCGTCGAGCACGTCCTCGATACGGGCGTCCAGGTCATTGACCGATGCGTCGGCGATAGCGATCGGTATCGGATGGCGGGGCGGGGCGATGGCGAGATAGAGGCCGATGGCAAGGAACAAGGCGGCAGCGGCTGCGATGGCTGACACGCGGAGGGGCCGTCGGAATGGCAGGAGGAATGGCAGTACGGTGGCACCCTTGTGTTGTTCTTGCCGCGTTGAGGTGATCGCGTGGTGAATGCGGCGCATGCGATCATCGGCGGGAAGCGGGGTGGTGGCGGAAACATCCTTCCACAGGGTTCGCCATGCCTTCAGGATCCGCACGCGCTCCTGAAGCTCGGGGCTTGCAGCGATGGCGGCATCAAGACGTTTCCGGCGGCGGGCGGAGAGTTCTCCGCTTTCGCTCAACAGTAGATCGTGTTCAAGTTTTGTCGTTTTCATGGTCATCTCCGTGTCAATAGCGCGTAGTCGTCCTCCAGTGCCTTCCGTAATTTGTCCTGTGCATAGCTCATCCGGGCCAGGGCGGTGTTGATGGATGTCTTCTGGATCCTGGCGATTTCCTTGAACGGCAGCTCCCCGTCCATGCGCATCAGGAACACCTCCCGCTGTTCCGGCGGGAGGTCGGCCACGGCTTGACCGATGCGCCGGTGCAAATCACGATTGTGTAGCACTTCCGCAGGTGAAGGGTGCGTGCTGGCAGTCTCGAACTGGGTTTGATCGCCAGTCTCGTCATCCAGCGATACCTCGGGTTTGCGCCGTCGGCTGCGGTCGATGATGATGTTGTGCGTGATCCGGAACAACCAGCTGAGAAAGTGGTGGTCGCGGTAACGCCCCAGTCCGCGTATGGCCCGGAACCAGACTTCCTGGAATATGTCGTCGGCCTCATCCCGTCCTTCCGTCATGCGGAGAATAAACCCGAACAGTGGCCGCCGATAGTGATCCACGAGTTCACAGAGCCCGTTCGCGTCGCCCCGTCGCCACCGTTCCAGCCTTTCGTTGTCGTCCAAGTCCTGCATATTGAGCGCATTCCCGATTCTCCGGCTTTCTGAAGCGGATAACGTGCATTGTGGCATTTTATTGCATGGGGACAAACACATTCGTTCGTTTTCAAGGAATGGAGGGACGACCTCCGTGTCGTCCGTCTGGTAGATGCGGCGGAGGGGGCGACCAGGGTTCGCGCGTCTATCTTGTGCGCCGGAACAAGCCTACCGGGAACCGTACAATCGAGAGGGGCCACTCGTCCATCATGGCGCCGAGCATCTGCCGTGAATGCCGTGCCCCGGGTTCCTGGATCCGGCGGACCAGGGGCTGGCAGGCCAGCCGTAGCAAAAGACTGGTGGCAAAGACGCCGTGGAACGCATTCCACTCCCGACCAAGGAATACCGGGTGCCAGTCCTGGAATCCCGTCAGGAATGCACCGGCCAGCATGGAGGATACGCCGCCGCAAACCCCGGCCAGGCCCGTGATCGCGGCGATGAACATGGATCGGTTCTGGCGGGGGGCGATGGAGAGCATGTATCCGTTGCTTGCCAGTGCATTACCGGCATTGAGCATGCCGTCGGGAAGAAACGCCAGCGGCAGCAGCCAGATCACGTTCCCCGGTGTCAGCAGGAGGAAGACGATGACGATCATCGGCTTGAGTGTCACGCAGGTCTTCAGCACCGGCCGGCTGCCGTAGCGGTCGGCCAGCCGTCCCCACATGCCGGAGGCGATGGCCATGCCAATTCCCTGGACGCACCAGATCAGGCTGGCTTTCCATGGTTCAAGCCCGATGACTTTCAACACATAAAGCTGCATGAAAGAGGCCGCGAACATGGTTGAAAAGGACCATGTGCAGGAAAAGATCACAAACCGGCGGTAGACGGGATCCCGCAGCGGTGCCAGGAAGTCCTGCAGCGGGCGGTTGTCGCGGGTGATCAGGTTGGGTGGCTCGGCGACGCCTAGAAAGAGCAGCACGTCGGCAAGCCCTGCCACGACGGCGATCAGGATCAACGCTGGAAAGACGACGGTTGCCGGTTGATTGAACAAGTACAAATACAGGGTTATCAGCAGGAACGCCGCTGTCCAGGTCACATGCATGGCCATCTGCCGCCAGCCCCAGACGCGGTTGATGATGCGCTTCGGGATCAGATCCGCCATCCACGAGAACCAGAAGGGGACCGCGAAATTATGCGCGGCGGCACTGACGGCCAGCAGGATGATGACCAGGCTGACGACCAGGGGGCGACCTGCGCCCCGGAGAACGAACGGCAGGAACGCTACACCCAGGTATAGAAGGCGGCAGACGACCAGTCCGACGATAAAGACCGTTTTACGGCGGTGAGCGCGATTCAGGACGGCGGCCCCTGCAAACTGCATCAGCAGCATCACCAGGGGGATTCCGGTGATCAGACCGAAATGGAACTCGTTGGCCCCGATCGCCCGGAAAAAATCCGTTGTCACGGGACTGCCGATCCCGACGGCATAGATCATGGCGAGGCAGCCGCTGATCATCAATGACCGCAGAGAGCGTCGCCGGGAGCCGGTGATATCCTGGATGGACGACTGGCGGGATCTTGACGAATGCGATGGCCGGGTCATATTGTCTCAGGGCATGCAGGCAAGCCGCCCTCTTTCCTGGGAAGCGAAAGGCCCGCCTGCCGTTGCCGGGAGGCGGGCCTGGTGTAGCGGATCGGTGGTTCGCCTAGAGCAGCGACGCTGCCAGATCGGCCGCGGAGGCGGCGTCAGGCGCGTAGCCGTCGGCACCAATCTCGTCGCAGAACGACTGGGTGACCGGTGCTCCACCGATAATGACCTTCGCGTTGATTCCGGATTCCCGGACGGCGTCCACGACGGCCTTCATGTTGGTCATGGTCGTTGTCAGCAATGCGGACACACCGATGATCTTCGCGTTGTTCTCCTTGGCGATCGCGACAAACTTCGCGGGCTCCACGTCAATGCCGGCATCCACGACCTTCAGCCCGGCACCCTCGAGCATCATGCAGACGAGGTTCTTGCCGATATCATGGAGGTCACCCTTGACGGTGCCGACGACGGCCGTACCGCGCGGCTCGACACCGCTGCTGACGAGGGCGGGCTGCAGGATGACCATGCCAGCCTTCATGGCGCGGGCGGCGATCAGGACTTCCGGAACATAGACTTCGTTCTTCTTGAACCGTTCGCCGATGATCCCCATGCCCGAGAGCAGACCCTCGGTCAGGATCGTGCCGGCAGGAATGCCCTCGTCGAGTGCTTTTTGAACGGCAACTTTGACATCGTTTGCCTTCCCCTTCATCAGATTGGC
>CAZGBW010000290.1:0-3973 GCA_964523995.1 uncultured Victivallales bacterium
CACTCTTTACCGCAAGCTGCCGGATGTGGAAAACTAAGCAGCCACCGAGATTCCTGCCCTGCAAGGGGATGGCCTACCGCAGCCGCCAGATCAGGAACCCGTCAATCAGCAACAGCAGCACGACGGGACTCCAGATCAGCAAATCGGGGCGCAACCCCGGCCGCCCCGAAAGCTGGCCCGCTAACGTGGTCAACATATAGAACAGGAAAACCACCAGCAGGCACAACCCGATACTGATCGAGGATTCCTTTCGATGCGACCGGATTCCCATCGGAATCCCGAAGAACAGGAAGACGAACGACGATGCGGACAACACCAGCCGCCGGTTCAGAAGAACCAGCATTTCCATCCGTCTCACACGGGGATTCTCCATTCTAGCCAACCGTTTTGCCGGGGCCGGGGCCGGAGGTCCGACGCCGTCGGACACTTCCCGCTTCAAGGCGCGGGCTCCCATGACGAGTTCGATCAACGAGAGGTCCTTATCCCGCCGCCGGTAGGTTGCCGCGCGGCGGGCGTCGGGAATGCGGACAGACCATTTACCGCTGTAGGCCGCGCCGGAACGCTCGAACGAGAAGGGGTCAACGGTAACCTGCTCCAATGACAGCACGATATCATTGGAATTGGTCGGCATCGCCACCACCCCGCGCTCGGCCTTGATCTCACGCGTCTTCCCCGCCTCCCGCTCGTCAAAAATACGGATATGCTCCAGGACCTCCCCTTTTCTCCGCTCCACATACAGAAGCAAACCGTCGAACTCCCGGACCGTCCGCCCCTCCTCGATAAGCTCGACAGGACTGCTTGACCCCAACCGCGCAATCGCCAGCCAGCGGGTATAATGACCACGCGGCACCAATTCCGTGTTGATGTAGGTGCAAACAAGAAGCAGCAGGATCGCAAGGGGTAAAAACCACCCTAACACTTGCCATAAACTGATTCCGCAGGCCCTCATCGCGGTGATCTCGCTATCGGCGGAAAGCCGCCCGAACAACAGCAGCGATGCGGTAATCCCGCTGATGGGAATGGCAAATGTCAGGGCACCGGGAATCCCATTGACAAAAAACTCAAGAAGGGGACCTAGCGCCACACCCCGCGTCACCAGATCCGTCAGCTTGAACAACCCCCCGATGGATAACACGAACGTGAACACGGCCACCGTTGCCAGGAAGGTCGTGAGAAAACTCATCGTCATATGGTGTTTAAGCGTTTTCAAACGTTCTCGTACCCCCGGCGTATTGCAGCGGTAAGGCGGGGGCAAGCACTATTCTTCCCCGCTGAGGCTCAACGGGATGCAATGTGCCATGTTCCCGCCCCGAGATCAAGAAAAACGAACCCGTCACGATCGGATGCACCGTTGGATTGGGCAGTTGAGCTTGACTGTACCGAGGAATGTCGGCAAACATTCCCCAGTCCTGACGTTTGGACGATCCCACGATTGCAAGGGGCAAGCACCTTGCATGCGGGGAAAAGAACGGCAGGCGGGTGCCCCGAACGGGGACAGGCTCAGGGAGGGGCTATGATGGATGCTGATAACACGCTGGATATGAAAACGTACCTGAAGGGACTGCTGGAACTATTTCCCGATATCCGGCCGTATGACATGGATGACTTGGACTGGACATGGGCGGACGAAGGGTATCAATTCCTGGAGGCTTGTGACTTTGGAATGGCGGAACTCACCTTCCAGCGCCTGATCACCGCCCGCCCGCGGGATCCCGACGGGTTCGAAGGGTTGGCCATGGTTTACCAGGCGCTTGGAATACGAAATCAGGCTTGTGCCCTGATCGATGAGGCACGGCGGCTGGCGGAACAACGGGTTGCCGAGGATGTGCTGGACCAGGATGTGCTCGATGAGATCACCGAAGCGCAGAAGCGGATTCACGCCATGCCCGAGCAGGCCGAGGCCGAGCCAACGGTGGACGAGGCGTCGGATGATTCGGTTGATGATGAATAGTACAGGCGTCCCGACCCTATATCGGGAGGCGATGATTTTGGAAAGGACGTTGAAATGCGGGTGGTATTCATGGGATCAGCCGAGATCGCCTGCGCCCCGCTCCAGGCGCTGCTGGACACACCGGAAATCGAGGTGGTCGGGGCGATAACACAGCCGGACCGACCGGCAGGGCGAACCCTGCGGACGGCGGCCTGTGCGGCAAAAGCCTATGCACAGGCTCGAGGGATCGAACTCTTCAGCCCCGCCAGTGTCAACCATCCGGAATCGCTTGAGCACATCCGGCAGTGGCGGCCGGACATCGGAGTGGTTGTGGCTTACGGTCAGATCCTCAAGCGTCCGCTTCTTGCACTGCCAAGACGGGGGTTCATCAATATTCACACCTCGCTATTGCCGAAATACCGCGGGGCGGCACCGATCCAACGGGCGGTTGCCAATGGGGATGCCGAGACCGGCGTGACCATCATGCAGATGGACGAGGGCATGGACACTGGAGGAATTCTCGCACAATGCACCGTCCCGATCGGGTGCGAGGATACGGCAGGGCATGTGCACGACCGACTGGCGGCGGCGGGCGCGGCGCTCCTGCCGTCAGTGCTGGCCGACATACAGGCAGGACGCATGGAGATTCATCCCCAGGACAATGCGTATGCCACCAGCGCGCCAAAACTGGCGAAAGCCGAAGGACGGTTGGACTGGACACAGCCGGCAACAGCCCTGTTCAACCGCGTCCGGGGCTTTAACCCCTGGCCCGGCTGCTTCTTCCAATACGAATGCGGCCACGGCGTGCAGACCGTGCGGGTACTGGACGCCTGGGCGGAATGCGGTGGCGGCTTCCCGTCCGTGCCGGGATCGGTCATCGGGATTGACGGCGGACCGCTGGTCGCCTGCGGAGAAGGCGCACTGCGCCTGCGGCAAGTGCAGCCGGAGGGCGGAAAGGTCATGCAGGGCTCGGCGTTCTTGTGCGGACACCCGCTGCACATCGGGGACCGGCTCCGGTAGGCCGGCCGCGCGATAGGGTGTCACGGCGTCTTCGGTTTGCAGAGAACCTTTTTCGACGCGGAACGGCACCCGCATTTTCCACAGGAGAAAGGAGCGGTGCCGGCATCCTCCGGCTCCTTCCCGATCTTCTTGCGCTTACCCTTGTCCAGCTTGCACATCTTGACTTCACCGCTGCCCATGACGAACTCCTGTTCAAATGTATTGATTCCCTCGAATCAGACACCATTTTTAGCACAATCCGTGTAAACCGGCAATCCCTGATTTGCGCAGGCATCTTACGCATGGAAAAAGGTTTTTAAAAAAAGGTGTTGCATTCACGGCGAAACTCGGTACATTTCGTCGAAGCTTTTGCAGAACACGAAGCGAGCGTAGCTCAGTGGTAGAGCTCCACCTTGCCAAGGTGGACGTCGAGGGTTCGAATCCCTTCGCTCGCTCCATTTTTTGCCGGAGATGCTGGAGGTGTAGCTCAGTTGGAAGAGCAGCTGACTCTTAATCAGCGGGTCGTGGGTTCGAGCCCCTCCACCTCTACCAGTTGATACTCTCTTTTTGAGGTTTGCCTAGGTCGGGGCGTAGCGCAGTCTGGTAGCGCGTTTGAATGGGGTTCAAAAGGTCCCGAGTTCGAATCTCGGCGCCCCGACCACTTTTTCAAGGGTTTTTCTTAACGGAAAAGCCCTTTTTTATTGGTGTTTTCAATATTTTCTGCTTTACCACGGTCTTTGCCATGGCGTGTGATAGTCTGAAATAGTATGGTCAAAAACACCCACAAACGCACCCACAAAACACCCACAAACGCACCCACAAAATACCCACATCCGGCATGACTGCTCTTTGTTCGGACGCCGGAATTGGCAAAGGGGACCGCTACGCCGACGGAGACGGCCCGGTTCAAGCAGCTGGCGGCGGGGGTTTGAGGACTGATTCTAGATTCTCGCGACTGACATCAGGGCGGCTGCCTGCGAGAATACGGGCGGACTGGGAATACTCGGTCGGCAGGCATTCCTGGAAACGGGGATGCCTGTTTGC
>CAZGBW010000291.1:0-3941 GCA_964523995.1 uncultured Victivallales bacterium
GTGGTCGGGGCGGTGGGATTCGAACCCACGACATCCAGCTCCCAAAGCTGGCGCTCTACCAGGCTGAGCCACGCCCCGTCCTTAGCCAAGTGAGGCGCACTATAGCAGGATGCAGGCAAATGGCAAGGCCATGAAAAAAGTTTCCGCGGCCCCCGCTAATGCACGAAGAGCAGAAGCCCCGGAGCGGTATCGGAAGCCCGCACCCGGATGACGTTGGAATGGTCGCTGACGATCTCACTATCCACCGCCCGCACCCGGTAGTAGTAGGTGCCTTTAGTCAACCCCTCGACCACGTGCCCCGGACCGGAAACCGCGCGCGATTCATATCCCGGCACATAACCCCCGGCGATATAAGATGTCAATGCGATGTTGTCTATGTTGAGCCGACGATCCGAGACGCCCGTTCCCGTAACCCGTCGGATGCGCACCCTGGCATTACCAGCCACCCCAACTCGGTTGGAAAACGTTTGCACCTCGTCCATGGATGGCGCAGTGAAAACCGGCCCGATCTGCGTCCAATCCCCGCCGCTATCCGTGCTATACTCCACCATCCATGCCTCCTGCACATCCGTGGAGTACCGGCGATACTGGAAAACAATATGGCCAAGTCCGTTCGTCAAATCCTCCTGCATGGTCATCGCCGATGTTCCATATCCTCGCAACCTTGCGGAACGGATGCCATACTTCCAATCGTTACTGGAGGTTCCAATCAACACGTCGGCCAGTCGCCAATCCACACCGCTGAGGTTTACAACCCCCGACGTATAGGCAGTTTTCGTCTCATTGGTCCCTTCACAATCAAACACTAGCGAAGTCCCCGCCTCTCCAGATGTGAATTCAGACGTGGTCGCCACATCCAGCTCATAGCCGGTCACATCCGCCACCGGCGTCCAGTTGGCCGTGAACTGCGATGCGCTGACACCGCTCGACGGGAGCGCCTGCGGCGCAGGCACAGAAAGGCGCGTTCCCCGCAAAATAATGTCATCAATCTGGTTGAAAGCATTGCGAGCAACCGCCCCATTCGTCAAGTTGACATTGCCAACCATCAGCCACCGCACGGAAATCAGCGGCTGGTCGGCGCAACTCCCGGACAACGGCAGATTCGACAACACACCGGATGTCCAGCTATCCGCGCAAGTGACTTCTCCACCCGGCGTATCCGTCCATTCCCCATCGCCAACCTGGCACTGCACCTTGAAGCTCTTCGGACCCGCACTGGATGAGCGCTGACGTGATGAAAGCATGATGTCACGAAACCCGGCGGTTGTTAATTCAACCGCCCAGTATTTATTCGTATCGCCATCGTCCCAGTTTGATGACCGTGCTGACAATGTTGAATGACCACTCGCCGACGAATTCGTGTAAGTCACCGCCCCGACGCCGCCCCCGGCCGCGACTTGCCGGTTGGTATTGGCGGCGATTCCGCCATCGGCGATGGCATCGGCACTGTTCGTCGGGAAATTCCATTCCACCAGCACGCGCTGCGAAAGCGCGATGGAGGGCACCAACGCCAGGATCCCCACCGCCAGGAATAGCCATGCCAGGCATCTTCCCGAACAACCCAGGACTCTCATTCCCTTTTCCATCCACCTCTCCGGCACCGTTGAATTACTCCTGATTCGTGGCCTCATCCTACCCTTTTCCCGCAGCGACCACAAAACAATTCCAGTTAGATTCCTGTAAGCGACCCAGATAAGGTGATGTTATGCGCTCGCATTCCGCTTTGCCTTCCCCTATATTGACGGGCGTCATGACGAATAAACCCAAGTTTTCCTCAACCATGCGGATTGACTTGACCGCTGATGCGGAGGACGGTTACGAACCGGCCCCCATCTCCGTGGCGCCGGATGCGGTCCTTCCCCTGCCGTCCGGAGCCCAGCCCGACGCCAACCAGTGCGAGATCGTCGGCAGCGCCGATTTCCGGGAACTGCTTCAAAGTGTCTACGACGCCGCCATCATCACCCACCTGGATGGACGCGTGATCCGCGGCAACCGCCGGGCCGAGCAGTTCTTCCTGTACGACGTCAGCCACTTCGCCAACCTGCACATCACCGACCTGCTCTCCGGATCGGACGCCGCCCTGATGTCCACCATCCGCGACAGTCTCAAGGACGACCGTTTCATCCTCATCCAGGCCTATTGCACGCGCGCGGACAAGCGGATTTTCCCGGCGGAAATATCGGTGAACTTGCTGCATCTTTCCGAACACGACTACGTCAGTTTCTTTATTCGCGACGTCACGCTGCGGAAAGAGGCGGAGGAACGGCTGCGCACCGGTCACGCGGCACTCCAGAACTCCGGCAACGGGATTGCCGTCACGGACGAGAACGCCATCCTGCAGTACTCCAACCCCGCCATGAGCGCCCTGCTCGGTATCGAGTCCGGACAGAAACCGACTCCGCAGATCACGGCCTTTCTCAGCAATCCCGCCCTCGCGTCGGTCATTCAGGAAACGGCGGCTAGCGGGCAGACCTGGAGCGGAGAGATCGAGATGCTCTGCGCCGATGGAACGACCTTGTTTGTCCAGGCATCCGTGGCCCCCAATGTGGATGCCGACGGCCAGGTCGTCGGCATGGTGTGGTCCCTGCTGGACGTCAGTGACCAGAAGCGCATCCAGCAGGAATTGATCGAGTACAATGCTCAGCTTGCGGAGGATATCAGCCTCGCCAATGAATTCCAGCTTGCCTTCATCCAACGCGATTACCCGGTCTTCCCGCCCGACGTGGATAAAGCCGACTCCGCACTGGAGATCGGTCACATCTACATCCCCAGTGGTTTCGTCGGCGGCGATTTCTTCGAGATTTTCGCGGTTTCCGAGAACAGTGTCGGCATTTTCATCTCCGATGTCATGGGACACGGTGTTCGTTCCGCCCTGATCGTGGCCACCATCCGCGGACTGATCGAGGAACTCGGCCACTTCCGCAGCGATCCCGCCGCCTTCCTCTCGCACATGAACACGGATCTGACCCGGATTATCAAACACTCCGGACAGGCCATCTTCGCCACCTCGTTTTACATGGTACTCGACCTGACCTCCGGCGAACTGCGCTACGCCGGCGCGGGCCATCCGTTCCCGATCCTGCTCAAGGCCGATCACCACACCGCCAAGGGACTGCCCCATGAAAGGTCGGATATTGACCCGGCGCTCGGCCTGTTTCCCTCCACGGAATACCGGCAGCACCTCGTCACGATTGAACCTGGCGACACCCTCGTCGCCTTCACGGACGGTATCGCGGAAGTCGAGAATGCGGATTCTGAATGCTTTCATTTCCATGCGCTCGCCTCCTCCATCCGCCACCATGCCGCGAAACCCGTCAGTGACATGCTGGATGGACTGGTCGCCGATGCGCAGACATTCTCGGGATCAAGGCGTTTCGACGACGATGTCTGCCTGGTCTCCATGAAGTTCCGCCAGTTTCTTCCCATCCTGGCCAGTTGACCTTTTTCACTTATTTTCTTGTTTTCGCATTCAATTCCTCTAGTTTTAAGACATGGACACAAGCGGAAGCATGCATGTTCTCTGGCCGGGGTTGTTGCCTACCGTGTTTTTCCTCTGCCTCTCCGGGATTGCAGCCGGCCAGACGCCGGACGCTGTCAGTCCCGCCCATGGGGTGCTGATTCTTCAATCCCCTGTCCAAGCTGTCGCTTCCATCAACGGGGAAGGGGCCTTCCTGATCATCCCCGGGCAGGATCTGCGCTGGAACCGCATCCCCCCCGGCACATACAGCATCTCCATGACGGCCGGCCCGCAACAGTGGCAGCAGAAGGCGCAGATAAAAGCCGGGGAAACCACCACCCTTGTCGCCGTCCTCAACCCTCCGGGCCCACCGCTCTCCCTGGAAGCGCCGCCTCCTTCTCCAGCGCCAGTCCCCGTCCGCAATGCCTCTCCGGCCCGCCAAGAACCTTCCCCGGCGCAGCCCGCAAAGCCAACCGCCCCCCCC
>CAZGBW010000292.1:0-3920 GCA_964523995.1 uncultured Victivallales bacterium
GTTCCGTTCACTGGCTTTGCCGAGGCCGACGACCTGACTACCTGGGACGCAGGCACACACTTTGACGCCAAGAGCCAGATCGAGCTCGGCAAACGCTTTGCCCGTGAAATGGCAAGGTTCCTGCCTTAGCCCCTAAAGTGTGTCAATTTACTCACGTTCGTCATTCGCGCGGGGATGCGGGGAGCTGGCGGCAGAGAACACCTGCCTCGTCCAGCAGCGCTTTCGTCTGTGCGGTGAACCGGTAATCGCCATCGTAAACCACCTCGCGGATGCCGGCGTTGATGATCATCTTCGCGCACATCAGGCAGGGGCTGATCGTCACATACATCACACCATCCTTGACCGAGGTGCCGTGGTAGGCCGCCTGGGTAACCGCGTTTTCCTCGGCGTGGCAGCAGATGCACTCGGCGAGCGCCGTGCCCGACGGGGCATCCCCCGCACACCGCTCGCAGCCGCCTTCAAAGCAGTTGCGCACACCGCGCGGGGTCCCGTTATAGCCCGTCGCGATGATCCGCCGGTCCTTCACGATCACCGCCGCCACCTGCCGGCGGCAGCAATTGCCGCGGGTCTTCACCACATGGGCGATGTTCATGAAGTACGTGTCCCAGTCCGGACGGGCCATTCCCGCCGTCTTTTCCTGCTGTATCTCTTTCTGCTGCATCATGGGTTGCCCTCCTTCATTGCGCCTGCCGGGCCGCCAGGCCTTTTCCCACATCCGGCACGGCGGCGATCAGATCGCGGGTGTAGGGGTGCGTCGGGTGTTCGAAGACGTCATCGCTCTGCCCCTCCTCGACGATTTCCCCCCGGTACATCACATACAGCCGCCTGCACATGTACCGGACCACCGCCAGGTCGTGGGCGATGAAGAGGCACGCCACCGAGAGCCGCTCGCTGATGTCCTTGAGCAGATTCAGGATCTGCACCTGCACGGATACATCCAGCGCGGAAACCGGCTCGTCCGCCACCAGCAGCCGCGGCCCGACCGCCAGCGCCCGCGCGATCCCGATCCGCTGCCGCTGGCCGCCGCTGAGCTCGTGTGCATAGCGGTTGCCGTACACATGGTCATCCAGGCCGACCTGTTCCATCAGTTCGCACCGGCGGTGCCGCCGCCCCTTTGCGGTTTCCAGCCCCGGCTGGTCGCGATGCACGAAGAGCGTCTCGTCTATGGCCGAACCTGCCGTCATGCGCGGATTCAGTGCACCCATCGGGTCCTGGAAAACCATCTGCACACGGCGCCGGTACAGGCGCATCCCGCCGTGATCGGCGATGTTCACGGGCAGACCCGCGTAGTGGATGGACCCACCTGTCGGCGCGATCATACCCATGACCGCGCTTCCCAGCGTCGTCTTCCCGCAGCCGCTCTCGCCCACCAGTCCGACGACTTCCCCGTCGCCGATCCGTAGCGATACGGCGTTCACCGCCCGCACGGGAGCGCGGCGGTGCCGCGATGGATACTCCACGGTCAGGTTCCGAACGTCCAGAAGGAATTCCGCCGGTGCAATCATGCTGACGTCCTCGGGTTCAGGGGGTGGAAGCAGCGCACGTGATGTGACGGGTTCCCATCCACGGGGCTGTCGCCGGGCATGGTGTCGCGGCAGAGGCTGTCCGCCCGCGGGCAGCGGGGGGCAAAGGGGCAGCCGGGTGGCAGATTTCCCGCTGCCGGGACGGTTCCGGGAATCCCTGCCAGTCGCCCGGCGGTCCGTTCCAGCCTGGGGACCACGCTGAGCAGACCGCGCGTGTACGGATGAGCCGGCCGTGTCAGCACGGTTTCGGCCTCTCCGCTCTCGACCAGGGAACCGGCATACATCACATGGACCCGGTGCGCGACATCCGCCACCAGTCCCAGATTGTGCGTGATCAGGAGCACCGCCATCCCGAACTCGCGCTGCAGGCGCTTCAGGAGGGTCAGGATCTGCGCCTGGATGGTGACATCCAGGGCTGTGGTCGGCTCGTCCGCCACCAGAAGGCCGGGTTGGTGCGCAATGGCCATGGCGATCACCACCCGCTGCTGCATGCCGCCGCTGAGCTCGTGCGGATACGCATCCAGGCAGGCGGCCGGCGACGGCAATCCGACATGATCGAGCAGCGCCGTTGCCTGCATCCGCCGCTGCCGGCGGTCCCCGTCGAGCAGTTCCGCCATTTGAAATCCGATCCGGAACACCGGATTCAGTGCCGTTGCCGGGTCCTGGAACACATAGGAGATCCCGCGCCCGCGCAGGGTGTGCAGGTCACGCGGTGTCATCGCGAGCGTATCCACCCCGCGGAACCGGATCGTCCCCGAGGGGTATGATACCGGAGGAGACGGAATCAGGCGGGCCAGGGAAAGGGCGGTCACGCTCTTGCCGCATCCGCTTTCCCCGACCAATGCCGCCGTCTCGCCAGCGCGGATCGAGAAGCTGGCATCCCGCACGACATCGGTCCATCCGTCATCGCCGCGGAATCGGATGGTCAGATTACGAACCTCCAGCAGCAGCTCCCTGGCTTCGGTGTCTTGCATAATGAAACCCGCCTCAACCGGAGCAGGTATCCCGCGTCTTGAAACGCCAGTCCATGCCCCGGTGGTCAAGCCAGCGTTCAAAGTCCGCCGCGGTTGAGAAGCGCACCTTGTGCGGTTCCGTCGCGCCGTGGAATTCGCAGTCCGTCTCGCCGATACCATGCTGGCGGCAGATGCGGGGACGCGTCTCGTAAATGGTGCAGCGGTTGTCGCCAGCGAGCATCTCGCAGGGCGTGGTAAACTCGATATACCACCCGCCGCCATGATCAATGAAGACATTCACATCGCGGTGCAGCAGATACCAGCGGATGAAATCGTACTCGCGCTTGCTCGTGGGCGTGTCAATCTGGGTGGCGACGTACCGGCAGCAGCGCGCGCCGCAGTCCTCGCAGGACACCGTGGGTTCCGGAGACGCCATTTTGCGGACCGCCATGCGCTACTCCTGCCGCATCAACTCTTTGACATACTGCGCACGGGCAAATCCGCGTCCGGCTCCATCCATCGGCTCCGCCAGGCGACCGCGGAAGTCCGCAATCCGCGCAAAGCCGTGCCGATCCATCCATGCCTCGATACCCTTCAGCAGGGGGCCGATCACCGACAGCCCCGCAGGGGTGTAGAGTGCCGAGCAGATCTGAAAAACATTGGCACCGGCCAGCAGCCCTTTGATCGCCTCTTCCGCGCCATGTACGCCGGTGGTCATGGCGATATCACAGGTCACGCGTTCGCGCAGCAGCGCGATCCAGCGGATCGGAAGACCGGCATCCTGTGCCCGGGACAGGTTGATGCCGGACTTCAGCGAAAGGCGCTCGATATCAATGGTCGGCTGGAAAAACCGGTTGAACAGCACCACGGCCTGCACATCCAGCGCCGTCAGCCGCTTGATGAAATGGGTCATCGAGGTGTAGTTCGGGCCGATCTTGACCGCCACCGGGATGCGCAGTTGTTCCGATACGCCGGCAATCAGGTTCAGGTGGCGTTCCTCCACGTCGACGGCGGTTTCCTCCGGGTCGTGCGGGATGTCGTAGACATTCAGTTCCAGCGCGTCGGCCCCCGCCATCTCGATCTTGTGGGCATAGGAGATCCAGTGGGCGCGCGTCGTGCAGTTCAGGCTGGCGATCACCGGTATTTTCAAGGTCGCCTTCGCGGTGCGAATGGTATCCAGATACTTCTCGGGGCCGACCTGCATCGGGTAATCCGCGCGGATGTAGTCATACGCTTCGGGGTTATCCTGCGATTCCAGCGTGGCGACCATGCTGCTGACCTCGGCCCGGATCTGCTCCTCGAAGATGGAACCCAGCACCACGGCGCCAGCGCCAGCATCCTCCAGCGCCTTGAGCTTTTTCGGGTTCCCTGTGATTGTCGAGCTGCCCGCGATCAGCGGATTGGCCAGCGCGAGTCCCATATATGTTGTCTTCAGATCCGGCAT
>CAZGBW010000293.1:0-3906 GCA_964523995.1 uncultured Victivallales bacterium
GCAATGAAGAACAACCGGCTTCCCAGCAGGCCGCTCCAGGTGCGGCCCGGCTTGCGGTACTGGGGATTAGCCGACGGCGCGCCCGACGGGACCGTCAGCGGTTCGTAGCCGCTGGCCAGGATCCGCTCGATCGGGGCCGTGTCCCGGACCGCCGGGCGCTGCAGAAGCGCGCCGTGGTACAGGCGGACCGGGATGCCGGACGCCGCGATGAACACCGCCTGCCAGACCGGGCCGGCGGCTTCGACACCGGTGATCTCCAGCGGCGGGTTGTCGTCGTTGGCCAGGACGAGCCGTAGACGGCGAGCCTGCTGCGCGGGAATGGAAATGCGCAGTTCCTCGCGCTGGAAATCGCGGAAGGATATGCGCGAGAGCGTCGCGCTGCCGATGGCGCGCCAGGTTTCCGTCACGCCGCTGTCGCGGACCGGGATCTCGATCGTGACCCGGCGGGAGAAATTGCGGGCAGGCGTCTGCAGGACGAATCCGGCAAGCGGCTCGTTGAAGGTCTCGATCTCGATCACGCTCTGCCGCAGACGGGCATCCTCCCGGACCTGCCAGGATTTGAGCGCCAGGACGGATTCGCTCTCGACGGCGCCCGATTCCGCCTCATGTTCTTTCCAGAGGCGGACCGCGTCCATACGGAAGGGCCGGTCGGTGACGACGGACTGCTCGGTGCTGCCCGTTTCCCGGGCCTGCGCGAACGTGCGGGTGATCTGCCGTACCGGCGACTGCATCTCGTCGGTCACGTCGCGGATCTCAACGCGGAAGCGGCGATACGTGTTCGCCGGCAGCGCAACGGTGACATGGCGGACATCGGCAAAGCGCGAGTAATCGTACACCAGGGCATTCTCGACAAGCGAGGTCCCGGTCCCGTCAGGCCCGATCCCGTGAATGGAAACCTGCCGCTCGAAATCCCGGAGCGGGGTGACGAATTCGACGAGATTGGCATCGCCCTCCCCGTCCGCGAGCTGGAGAGACAGCTCAATCCGGTTTCCCGGCTGTTCCGTCAATCCGGCAATCGAGGCTTCACGCCGGTCGCGCACCGTGCGATGGCGGCGCCCGACCGCCTTGCGGAGCAGATGCGGGACGGGTGTGCCGTCGGCGGTGGCAATGCAGATCTCCGGCCAGCCGACGGCGGCATCCCAGACGAGGCTGTCGAGCGTGACGGCCGCGACCTCCTCCCGTCCGGTGATCGGGCCCACATCCCGCACGAACGGATAGCACGAGAGGTCGATGGCGGCAACGGCATCGGACAGGAACGCCACGACGGCCACCATGGAAAGCACAAGGCGTTTACGAGTCATCATGATTCTCCTTTTTCGGACGGAAGGGTGTTGAAGCGGTCCTGGAAGCGGAGGTAGACAAAGGCACCGGCAAGCAGGACGGTACCCAGCAGGGTGAAGGCGACAATCTTGTACAGCGGGTCCAGAAGCGCCAGATCCGCGAAAAAGACCTTCAGGGCAACCAGCGCGAAGAGCACCAGACCGGCAAGCCGCAGCGGGCGGACGCGGCGGACCAGGCCACCCGTGATCAGCCCCAGGGCGAACACCCCCCAGTAGACCGAGATGCCCCCCGCCCGCAGGCCGGGCACGAAATGGGCCAGGAAACTGTTCACCTCCAGCGAGGTGTAGGCCAGCAGCAGGACGATGCTTCCGTAACCGAACATGTCCCGTGCCGCCATCGCGCCGCCGCGCCGGTGCAGCAGGCGGAAGGCATATACGAGGAAGGCCAGGATCACCCCGTTGTCCACCAGCCGCATGCCGGCGTCGAGGAAGGAATAGCCCGACGGGATGATGTAGCGGAGATGTGCCGCGGATGCGCCCCAGCCGGGCAGGTCAACCGCCAGCAGCTTGCACAGCGTGCCGGCGGTGAAGACCACCAGCAGCGCGAGCAGGCTCCGGTACCCGAAACGGCAGAAGAGCAGGAGCAGCACCAGGCAGGCGGCGACCCAGAGGCCGGACAGGACCGGCAGGCACAGCGGCGGCCAGAGGAAAAGGAGGGTGCGGTTCAGCTCGACATGCAGGTAGAGGAAGAGCATCGCGAACAGGGCCGTCGCCACCGCCGTGATGGTTTGCGACTCCTTCCACAAGGGTTTGATGTCGTTCGACGGGACCAGCGCCAGGGACGCGGCGGGAGGCACGGGCTTTTGGACCAGGCGCATGGCCAGCGCGACGGAAACGACCGGCACACCGAAGGAGACCAGCCGCTCGGCCAGCATCCGCAGGTAGGCGGCCAGGCCGGTGCCGGCCGGCACGGAATGCCCGAACGAGCCCGCCATGTCGATCGCGAAGAAGCGGACGAAGACGATGACGTACAGGCCGCAGGCGACGGTCTGCAGGAAGCGGCTTTCGAGCTTGGCGGCCAGCCAGAGCAGGACCAGCGCCTGGACACTCCAGCACAGCGTCAGCCATTGGGACGAGAGCAGCAGGGGAAGGGTGACGATCAGGAAGAAGGAGGCCAGGGCGATGAACCCGAGCGACAATCCGCGGTCGCAGGATTTTTTCCGGAGGAAGAAATACAGGTGGCCCGTGTAGAAGCAGGCCAGCCCGAGGGCGACGGCGGCGGCCCATTCCGTGCTGTAGGTCTTGCGGATCAGCTCGTAGGAGAATCCGAAGAAGAGCGCGGCATTGAGGATCAGCATGATCAGGTCGATCAGGGTCGCCTTGATCGCGTGAAGCACCTGGTAGATGAAGATCACGGTCGAGAAGAGGACGAAGAACGCGGCCAGGAACGGCATCACCTGCCAGAAGCGCTCAGGCGTGAATCCATGGTCCAGGGAGGCGGCGACCAGCAGCCAGGTGGCGATGAAGGCGAGCGCGTTGAGCAGATGCCAGTGGCGGCGGTGGGCAATGCCCAGCACCCCGGCACCCAGCAGGAGCATGTAGCTGTAGAGCCCGATGAAGTTCACCTCGCCGGCAGAGAGCATCGCCGGGGTGCCGTAGCCACCGAGAATGCCGAGGATGGCCACCAGCATGGAGTTGAAGCGCACGGCCATGAAACCGGCGCCGCCCGTCACCGCCGCCATCATGGCGAACGCGGTACCGGCCCCGATGAGCTGGTAGCGGTTGAAGGCGGTGAAGATCGCCGCATACCAGACGGCCAGCCCGGCGCCAAGCAGTCCCTGGGCGATCAGGTGATAGCGGCGGCCCAGCAGGCGGATGCCCCCGGCCAGCAGGGCCGAGCCCGCCATCAGGGCCAGCGAGACCTTGCCGAGCGGACCCACCCAGCCGCGCGTGGAGGTGTAGTCGAGGAAGAACCCGACGCCGACGACGACAATCAGCACCCCGACACGCACCAGCCAGTTGGTAGCCACCGCGTACTCCACGCTGGCACCCGGGCGGCGGAACTCCTCGCCGACGATGATCCAGTTCCAGATCCGGGAGAGGATCTGGCGGGCGGCGGTCTCGAAGCGGCTTGGTTCACGGCTTGGCACATGCACGGCGGCCGGTTCACGGACTGGACGGGGCCAGGACAACGGAGGCGCGGGTGAAACGGCGGGCGGGGTTGCCGGGATAGCAGGCGGGACCGGGGCCGCGATTGGCACCGGGGTTGCCTTCAGGGCGGGGGGCGGGACCGGAATACTGGTGGTCGCAGGCACACCCTGCGCAACGGCGGGTGGCGAGGAGGTATCCTCCGACCGTGGCGGCTGCAGTTTCGCGAGGCGATCGAAGAGCCCGGCCTTGAGACCGGCGAGATCCCTGGCCAGTTCGGCCTGGCGACGGCGGATGCCAAGACAAAGGAACAGGGACACCAGCGGGGCGACCAGGATGCCCGCGGCAAGGAGAAGAACAATCATCATCCAGAAGAACTCATCCATCACAGCCTCCTCGACATCCATCCATGGTGATCCACAGCCGCCTTCTCCCTACGGGCAGGATCATGCCATTCCCATCGCCATCAAGTCAACCG
>CAZGBW010000294.1:0-3861 GCA_964523995.1 uncultured Victivallales bacterium
CGATGTCATCATAGCTGTGGTTCATGCTGTAGCAGGGTTTGCCGTTCACCACGGTCACGCCGTCGTCGTGCGCGAAGTCGATCTCGTAGTGCCGGAAGCAGTCCAGGAAGAAACCGTCCAGCAGGTCGCCGTAGTCATCGAAGATCTTCCTGGCCGACGCGATTGTGAACTTGCCAAACGACCAACGCGGATCGGCGTTCATGTTGTGGCTCATGTACCAGCCACTGGGCATGGGTGAACCGTCCTCGTTCCTGGCGATGGAGTCGGGGAAGTTCTTTTCAACATACGGCCGGTAGCCGTCGGTGTAGTTGAAGTACCAGTGGTTGGAAATGCCGTGCTTCTTCAGCGTGGCGAGCCGGCGCTTCAGGTCGGCGCGCTCGTGGTACCAGGAGGATCGGAAGGCGTCGCCGGCGGAATCGGCGCCGGCATTGGGCTTGAAGCCGCAGACGGCCAGGCATTCCTCTGCGGTGTGGCTGGCGATATACTCCTCCGTCATCTCGGGCGTCACCTCCTCGGCCTTGCGCCCCTCCGCGACAGCCTGGCGGCGCAGCGCCTGCCAGAGCGCTTCCTTGCTGCGGGGCCAGCGGTCCTTTCCGTCCTGGTAGTAGTCGCCGTAATGCTCGAAGTGGCCGTGGACCTCAAAGGTCTTCAGGCCGCAGGCGAGCAGCTTGTCCACATGCTCGTCCACGTAGGCGGTGCCGCAGAGGAAGGTGCCTTCGCGGTCATAAATGGCCTTGTTGAAGGGATCGAAGAACTCCTGCCAGTGCTGGTAGACCTGGCCCAGCCCCGGCCGCCAGTCGCCCGCATGGAAGAAGAGCATGACCTTGGTCTTCATCGGCCGGTCCTTGACGAGACCGATGTAGTAGTTCACCGCCTCCAGCACCGGGGCGGTCCGCAGGTCCTTCTTCATCGAGCCCCAGTTGTAGCACTTCTCCATGTTGTTGAAGCCGAACTTGGCGGCGGGCACGTTGGCGTCGATCGGTTCGACCAGGGAGTAGCCGACGCCGAGTTGCCGGTTATAATGGCTCACCATGGGCAGGATGACCTCCTGCTCACTCACGTAGGGGATCTGCGTGTACATGAACTCGAAGGGCGTCATGCCGTCGAAAGCCTGTTCCCCCCACTTGCAGGGCGCCCAGACGTTCCAGCCGGCGATCAGCGGGAACATGAAGTAGACGCGCAGCGACCGGTCGGCCACCTTCTTGTTGTTCTTACGCGCCTCCACTTCCCAGTGGAAGGAATCGGCTTCCATCCGCAGGGTGACCTTGAGGGTGAAAGGCGCCCCCTGGAACCGTTTCTCGAAGGAAACCGCCTGGCCCCGCTTCTTCAGGTTGCGAACCAGGGGCTTCGATTCCAGGTCGCTGTACATCACGCGGTCGTGCTCGTCGTAGACCCGGATGCCGCCAATGTAGCCAGGAATGCCGCCGCGCACCTGCTGGAAGAGGTCCACGTCGTTCTGGCGCCAGGTGCAGCCGCGAATCAGCCCGGTGGTTTTCTCCACCGCGATCCGGCCCTGTGTGTTTTCGAGAAACCAGCAATCCGTCTTCATGTCCATTTGATTCCCTTTCATGTGGCCGCCTCACCCGCCCCCCGGGCAGGCACAATCACAATTCCCCGCTCCTCCTCCGGCGTCAAATCCCGTTCGATCCAGCGGAACACCTGGGTGGTAATCGGGGTCAGGAGCATGCCAATCAGGCCGGAGATGCCGAGGATGTAGAGCTCTTTCGACAGGTCCAGGTTAATGATCCATTGCATCTGGAGCCAGGTGACGGGAAAGGCGGCCAGGCCGGTCAGTTCCCCGACCATCCAGATGCCGTGATGCGGCAGGCCGAAAAAGGTCTTCTCACCCCGCTCCCGCGCGCGGCTGTCCCTCAGGATGTGCCAGAACTGGACCACCCGGGTGGCCGTGAGAAAGAGACTCAGCGGCCACCAGCACCAGACGTACCAGGACCCGACATCACCGAGCTTTACGGATTGGAGCATTTTGTACGTGAAGAACGCGGTGAGCCCAAGGTGCAGGACATAGCCCACGATGTCCAGAATGGCCGCGACGCGCAGCCAGCGCGGAATGGACTTCACCGACTTGAACACCCCCGCCGGGGGCTCGTGCCCCTCGGGCAGCCAGGGCGCCGGGGCCTGGTAGTGCTCGTCGCCGCCCAGTCTTAGCCACTCGCGATAGGCCATGCCGGTCACGATGCCCCCGAGAATGGCGAACATGCCGCTCCAGAGGAAACCGAACCGGTAAACAAAATCGGGCCCGAAATTCGCGGCGAAGCTGGAGTCCTGCAGCAACCACCTCAAGAAGTCGAGGAACATGCCCGCCAGAATGCCCGCGCTGATCCGTCCGATCGCCCGGATCACGGAACTCGCCGCGCAGAACTGCCCGTAGAGGGAGCGTGGCATCAGCCGCATGAACATGGCAATCCCGCACAGCCCGCCCATGGCCGAGGAAAACATGCCGACGATGTTGTTGATCAGGGCTGGCCAGAACATCACGGCCGACGGCAGGGTGATGAACAGCCAGATCCAGCCGTTGAACGCGCCGAAGGCGCCGCCGATGGCGTTGTACGTCTGGATGCGCAGCGGATGCCAGCGGTCCACAAACACCGATGCGTAGTAGGTAGCGATCAAGCCGCCGATCATGCCTACCGACCGCAGAATGCCCTGCTGCTGCAACGTCAGGTTCAACTGCTGATTGGCGAAGACGCCGAAAATGCCCACTCCGCCGGCCAGGGCACCGATGCCGGCGATGAGGTAGAAGTACCAGTAGAACTTGCAGGAAAACGATTCCTTGCCGATCGACTTGATCTTACCGAAGAAGCTTTCGAACTTCTCCTCTTCGGGCGGCGGCGGATACGAGCCTTCCTTGACTTTCAGGCACATGATCCCCATGCCTATGAAATAGAGGATTCCCGCGCCGGTGAGGATCTCACGGAAATACGGCACCGAATGCTGGAAGAGAAACCAGTTATAGATCGCCCCGGCAATACTGCCCACGATCTTGAAATACCCGTTGAACCGGCCCAACTGCTGCGGCGGCACGACGTCATTGAACAGGTACCAGTACACGCAGTTCACGAATTGGTCGAAGAAATGGAATGACACCATGAAGATCACGATCACCGCCACGGTGAGCGTTGTTGGCGTGAAGGTGTGCGCAAACGGCATCACATGCTGGAGCCAGGTTCCGATTTCATCGCTCCAGCCAATGCTCACGAGGCTCAGGGCCTGGAAGGGAAGCGTGTACCAGATGAAGGGGATGCGCCGCCCCCGTGGGCTGCGGTAGCGGTCGCTCTTGTAGCTGACCACGGTTCCCACGGTGATGTCGAAAATCCCCGGGATGGTGGTCATGATCATCGACATGAGCACATTCGAAACGCCCAGGTCCTTGAGCTTCAGGGGCAGGATGTTGGGCAGCACGATCTCCATCATGGAGAAGCAGAAGTCCCCCCACAGCAGCCAGCCGAACATCGCGGCGAGCGTCTTCCGTGTATAGGTCAGCGAGCCGCAGGTGTAGGTATGCGGCGCGCTCGGGGTATCCGGAACCGTCACTTCATCCTTGTCACTCATCGCCCGATCTCCTTTCCGCAGCCGGAATTCGCCTACGCGCCCGCGACGTTATCGTTTTCGCGCACCGCGCCCCGCCGCACCGCCTGACAGTAGAAACACGTACAGGCGCCGTTGCGGCCGATGCTGATCATAGGGTTGGCGCGATTGACGGCCACGCTGATGTCGGCCAGGGCGCGGGCTGGCGCCAGGAAGATCGTGCCGTCTCCCAGTGTGGCGGAACGCATGGTTCCCTGTTGCAGAAGGGGATCAACCATGGTGGTCTGGAAGTGATCCACGTGCCAGGGGGCCTGT
>CAZGBW010000295.1:0-1763 GCA_964523995.1 uncultured Victivallales bacterium
AAACCGTGCCACTGCCCGAGGCCATCCGCAAAATGACCTCCCTGCCGGCCCGCACTTTCCGGCTGGCAGACCGCGGTGAAATCCGCAAAGGCTTCGCGGCCGATCTCCTGGTCATCGATCCGCTAACCCTGTGCGAACGCACATCGTATGCCCACCCGCACGTTCTCGCCGATGGCATCCGGCACGTCTTCGTCAACGGCGTGCATACCCTCCGCGACAGCACCATCACCGGCCACCGCGGCGGCCGTTTCCTGTAATGTCATGCAGAAACCTGGAAAAACGGCACGACCTGAAGCCATGATGCTCATCGGTCCCACCGGCAGCGGGAAATCACCGCTGGGGCACTACGCCGAACAAACCGGCTTTCATGGGCGCCGCTGCGTCCATTTCGATTTCGGTCGCGAACTCCGCAACGCCGCCTCCGCAACGCCGCCGCCAGGCCTCGCCGACAACGACATCGCCTTCATCCGGCGCGTGCTCTCCGAAGGTGCGCTGCTCGAAGACGACTCCTTCACCATCGCCGAAACCATTCTGCGCGAATTCATCACCGTCCGGACCACCACACCGGGGGATCTCCTCATCCTCAATGGCCTTCCTCGACATCTCGGCCAGATGCACCGGCTCGATCCATGGCTGCAGATCATCCGCGCCATCCATCTGCGTTGCTCTCCAGAGATCGTCTTTGACCGCATCCGGCTCAACAGCGGCGGTGACCGGACCGGACGCGTTGACGATTCCCCCGACGCCATCCGCCGTAAACTGGCCCTCTTTGAACAAAGGACCGCACCGCTGCTGGACGAATGCCGCCACCGGGGCATTCCCGTCATCACCCTCGACATCCCGCTTCATGCCGATCCGTCCACCCTCTGGGCTGCAGCCATCGCGCGTTGACTCCTTTGCTCCTGGCAGGTATTGTTACCTGACAAACCAACGATTGGGAGATTCTTTATGCCGACGATCATGCGTTTCCTATCCCTCCTCGTGCCGCTGGCAGCCTCCGCGGCTGTCGCGCAAACCCGTTATCCCGCCCCGGTCTGGAAGGATGCGCCGGATCCCGTCGCCAGTCCGCACGCCGTGGTCGGCGGGACCCTCTCCAGCTATGCCGGCCAGTATCCGCCCAGTTTCAACTACTACCTCGCCAACAACACGTTCTGCGCCGAGCTTTTCGGGCTGATGTATGAAACCCTGCTGGAGATGGACGCCTTCACGCTGGAGTACACCCCCGGACTCGCCGCGCAGTGGACCATTTCAGACGACAAGAAAACCTTCACCTTCATGCTTGACCCGCGCGCCCTGTGGAGCGACGGACGCCCCGTCACCGCCGAGGATGTCCGCTGGACCTACGACACCATTCTCGATCCACGCCACACGACCGGTCCCCATAAAGTCGCCCTCGAACGTTTTGAGCCGCCTGTCGTGCAGGATGAACACACGGTCATCTTCACCGCCAGGAAGGTGCACTGGGAGAACCTCGGCAGCGCCGGCGGCTTCCACATCCTCCCGAAACACGCCTTCGAGGGCATGGACTTCAACAAGATCAACTTCGCCTTCCCCGTCGTCTCCGGTCCCTACCGCCTCGGTGCCGTGCGCGAGGGAATCGCCCTGCAGCTCGAGCGCCGTGGCGACTGGTGGCGGCGCGACCACCTGCGCTTCCGCGGAACCGGCAATTTCCAGACGCTGGATTTCCTCTTCTACGCCGAGCGTGAAAACGCATTCGAGGCCTTTCAACAGGGATTGATCGACATCTACCCCGTGCATACCGC
>CAZGBW010000295.1:1863-3860 GCA_964523995.1 uncultured Victivallales bacterium
GCCGACAATTTCCTCCAGATCTATAACGAGGATCTGCAGAACGCCGGCATCCGCATGAGCATTGACCGCAAGGACTGGGCCGCCTGGGCCAAGGCCATGGACGAGTTCGGGTTCGACATGACCTGGGCGGCCTGGGGCGCCGGACTCTTCAAGGATCCGGAATCCATGTGGCACTCCACCGAGGCCGAGCGCACTGGAGGCAACAATATCACCGGGTTCCGGAATGAGGAAGCGGACCGCCTGATCGAGGCGCAGAAGGCGATCTTCGACGTGCAGGAACGCCACGCGATCTGCAGGAGGATTGACGCCATCGCCACCCGCGAATGCCCCTACATCCTTCTCTGGAACCTGAACGCTTCGCGACTGCTCTACTGGAACAAGTTCGGCACGCCTCCAACGGTGCTCTCCCGGCACGGCAGCGACAGCGCCGCCCGCACCTACTGGTGGTTCGACGAGGATTCCGCCGCCGATCTCAAGGACGCCATGGAGACCAAGGCCGCCCTCCCCCCCCGCCCCCCCTCGGTCGTCTTCGATGACGCCTTCCGTCCGCCGGCAGCGCCATAACACAATCCTACCAACCGATCCTGGCCGCCGTTCAGGACAACGTTCCAGAAAGGGACTTGCATGAATATCCAATTCTCGGAGGAAGAGGCACGCGTTCTTGGAAGCCTCATTGAAAAAGAACGCTCAACACCGGAATACTATCCGATGACCCGTAACAGCCTGGTGGCGGCCTGCAACCAGAAATCCAACCGCTCGCCCGTCATGACGATGACCGAGGCCGCCGTGGATCATGCGCTGGAGTCCTTGCGCTACACCCACCGGATGGTGGCTCAGGTGACCTTGTCGGGCAGCCGCGTTGTAAGATTCCGGCATGAACTGCTGACGCACTTCAAATTCAGCCCGGAGGAATTGGCCGTTCTCTGCGAGCTGATGCTCCGGGGTGCACAAACCGCAGGGGAACTCCGGACCCATGCAAAACGGATGGTGGATCTGGATTCCCCGTCCGCGGTCAAGGCTGTGCTCGACAGTCTCATGCACTGGGGTGAAACGGCATTTGTCGTCAAACTGCCGCCACGCCCCGGCAACCGCGAGGAACGCTATGCGCACCTGTTCTGCGGAGAACCCCCATCCCTTGATAGCGGGACCGACACGCCCCATGCCGCATCGTCCGAACCGGAGGTTGCTGCAAATGAACGGATCAAGGCGCTGGAGGAACAGGTGTCCGCGATCGATGCACGACTCGCTGCATTGGAACGTGCGCTCACATAAAAGCCGATCCGCGTCTACTTTGCCTCGGGATCCAGGATCAGCTTCACTCGCGCCAGGGGAACCTCGATCTCGGCCCGCAGGATAGACATCGGCACCGTCCGGCTCACCCACAGCCACATGCGCCCCTTGCGCACAAACAACCCGTCGAATGAAGCCACTGGCTCAAGCTTCATCGAGGAAACACGCTTGTCGCCACCCGTCTCGACTTTCTCTTCCTTCACAGCCCGGATCACCAGATCATAGGTCTTATCATCGGCCATCACGCGATGCTTGGTCTGGCTGCCTTTTTCAAAGACCGTGCCACGCAGGAAATACATGAACGAGACCAGATCCCGCGTACCCGCTTCAATCGCGAACTCGGTATGCCGGTCCTTGCGCACATTGTGCTGCCGGGCGACACCCGCCGCGTAATCAAACCGCGTCACCTCATGCATGCGTCGCTTCCCTTCAAGGCTGTTCTTCGTGAACAACACGGGCAGCAGGGTCTCCGGATCAATCAGCGTCTCAAGAAAAGAGTCGACGGGATATATCTTCTGGATGACGGAGTTGGAGCGGGCACGGATACGAATGGCGATCAGTTTCCGACCGTCCAACTCCACCCACTCCGTGGATGCCTCGGACACCCCCACCGGTACAAGCCCCCACACAATCTGGTAACGCAGGGTTTCGCCGATCGGAAAGGGAACCCCAGGCACAGCTTCCGTTTTCTCATCCGCCATACAAAG
>CAZGBW010000296.1:0-3833 GCA_964523995.1 uncultured Victivallales bacterium
CGGAGCCAATCGACTTAAATGACGAATTTTTTACCCCGTTTAGGGGTTGTCGCGACAGTCCGACATCTGGCCTCGGGATTGGAGAATTTAGATCTCCTCGAGGTTCCTCGCGACCCGGCGTTCGCCATACTCTCCCAACCCAGGGCGGTTGAATACCCTTCGTAATCATAATCGTAATCCTTAATGCCTGAATCGGTTCCGCGACTGTAGGCTCCGTGAGTATGCCTCGACGAAATCGTTCATTGGGCCAGTGTGATTGTTCAAGAGTGGATACGGAACAAATAACGTTTTATCCAAAGAGAACCGATCGCAGCAATTTGGATGAAACAATATTTATTGCATCATACCTCTTGGTTATGCTATATGTGAATATTGAAATGGAGGGCATCCCATGAGTCTGGAATCAATGAAAATCGAGTTTGATACGTTCGGATATCTGCATCTAAAAGGGGTTATTGCACCGGAGGAAGTGGACACCCTGACGGCGTATTTTGACAGTCTGCATCGGAATCAAATGCCGGGACTTTACGAGCATGTCTCGTTGGAAGAGGCAGCGGGGGATATCATGCGAGCCTATCCGCGGGTGATGAATCCACATCGCTATTCGGATCTGATCCGGCGTTACATGACCGATCCCCGGTTTGCCGATGTCTTGCGGACGGTTTCGGGGGAAGAGCCGCTGGGTGCCCAGAGCATGCTGTATTTCAAGCCGCCAGGTGCCCGCGGGCAGGTGATGCACCAGGACCAGTTCTATCTGGCGGTCAAGCCCGGGACCTGCCTGGCCGTCTGGATCGCTCTGGATCCGATCGACAGGGAAAACGGCGGTCTCGTTGTTGTGCCAAGGACCGGCGGCTTGCCGATTGATTGCAGCCAAGTCGGACGACCGGGATCCTACGATAAGGGCGGAAAGCCGATCCGGATACCGCCAGGCTACAAGGGCGAGTGTCCCGTGATGGCCGCGGGTGACGCGCTGGTCTTCAATGGAAGCCTGATGCATGGATCAGGTCCCAACCGTAGCAAGGATCGCTGGCGGCGGTCGCTGATCCTCCATTATGCGGGCGAGAGCTGCCATTCGATCTCGAAGTCGTACCTGCCGCTGGTGGCCATGGATGGCTCGGATGTTGAACGTGCGGTCACCACGGGCGAGGGAGGTCCCTGTGGCGGGCTCGTCGGAGCCGCTCACTGAGCGACGAGCTTAATGAAATCGTGATCTTTCCCGCCCAGTCGGAAGGGGAAGGCTGACGCCGCCCCTCGAGGAGCCGATTCGATAACGTAACGACTCAGGTCATAGGGTTCAGGGTCACAGGGTTCAGGGTTCAGGAAATTCGAAGAGGAAAGCGGGCAAGAGAAGGGGTACTGACATCTCGAGTAACGAACATGGAGATTATTGCGAACAACCCTGAGCATTTCCATGCGGTGGATGTCGATGATCAACTGCCACCGTTTCCCGGTGACGGTAGGCGGAAGGGGGGCAGCCGACCAGCGCCCGGAAGCGGACGGCGAAGTGCTGCGAGCTGGAAAAGCCGAGTTCATAGGCGATGGCGGTGATGTCCAGTGTGCTGGCCGTGAGCAGCCGACGCGCCTCGTTGATCCGGAGCTGTTCGTGATAGGCTTTCGGCGAGATGCCGAAATGCTCGCAGAAGCAGCGGGAAAGCTGGCGGTAGCTCAGCGGGAGAGGTGCCAGTGACGCCCTGATGTTGAGCCCGGTGCCCAGATTGATCTCCAGCGCGGTGCGGACCGCCTCGGCCCAGTCGTGTCCGGCCACCGGGGTGCGCTCGCGCGCCAGCATGAGCGTCTCCCACACCAGCGCCTGGCCGAGCCCCTTGAGGACCACGCCGCTTTCGGGCAGGGGTGCTTCCAGATGACGGTGAAGCAACGCTTCCAGCGAGCGTAGCCGGCTGTCGGTCACGCCGGTCAGCGGGCGACCCTGCAGGGCGGGCGGCAAGTCCCCGTTGACGGTCACCCCGATGCCGTTGTATCCTGTCCCTGCGCAGTGCAGTGTGAACGCCTCGCCACCGCGCAGCAGGGCGAACATGCCGCCCGTCAGTGGTATTTCATCGTCCGTATCCGACTCTTTTATATACAGAGTGCCGTCCTGCACCCAGATGAGCTGGGCCATCTCGTAGCATCTGGTTTCAAAACGATAGCCCGCAGGCTGTGTTTTGATGATTACGGTGTACTCGGTCTGCGGATGTCTCATTTATGAACATTTAAAGACTAAAATATGAATGCGTCAAGTCGCGTCTTCCGGATAGTGTATTGGCATCGTAAATCGGATTGGAAAGGAAACGCCTTATGACACCTCGCGAACGCTATATTGAAACCCTGGCTTTCGGATCGCCGGACCGCATCCCGTTCATGCCTGGATATGCGCGGAAATCCACGCTTGCACGCTGGCATCGTGAAGGGTTGCCGGAGGGACAGAATCCGACTGCCTATGCGGCGCAGCAACTGGGGTTTGAACTGCCGCCCGGCGCGGAGCCGCGAGGCCTGGATGTGGATTTCCGGTTGCGCCCCATCTTCGAGGAAAAGGTGCTGGAGCACCGGGATGGGCATTATGTGGTCCAGGACTGGAAGGGCAATATCTGCGAGATCGCGGATAATTTCGATGTGTCGTACCTGCGCAATGCGACGGACTTCGTGACCCGGCGCTGGATCAAGTGTCCGGTCGAGACCCGTGCGGACTGGGAGGCGATGAAGCCTCGCTATGACCTGGACGCGCCCGGGCGGTTCCCAGAGGGGTTTGCGCAGCGCTGGGCAGGGCTTCGTGAGCGCGATTGGCCGCTAAATATCGATGTGTCGGGGCCGTTCTGGCAATTGCGCGAATGGTGCGGGTTCGAGGGACTGTGCATGCTGATGATCGATGATCCTGAATTTGTCGATGAAATGGCCGGATTCTGGATGCGGTTCGTCTCCGGAATGCTTGAACGCATCCTGCCGCATGTGGTGCCGGATACGTTCTTCATTTCCGAGGATATGGCCTACAAGGCCAAGAGTATGATTTCCATGGATATGGCCCGGCGGTTCTGCATGCCGAGCTGGGTGGAGTGGACGCGGCAGGTCAAGGCGGCAGGGTGCCCACTGGTGGATATTGACAGCGACGGGTTTATTGGCGAGCTGATTCCCTTATGGATCGAGGCGGGGGTCAATGTCTGTGACCCGATCGAGGTGGCCGCACATTGTGATATCGTCGCGTTCCGACGCCAGTTCGGCCGGCGGATGGCCTATCGGCAGGGGATCGATAAGCGTTGTATGGCGGCAGGCGGGCAGAAATTGAAGGATGAAATGCAGCGCATTGCACCGGTCGTCCGTGATGGGGGCTACCTTCCCGGCTGCGATCACGGGGTGCCAAGCGATATTGCCTGGCCTGATTTCATGGATTACTGCCAGCAGTTGGCCAAGCTCACCGGCTGGCTGTAGGCCGGATTATGCGCAGAGATTGTAACTCCGGTCACAGGGTTCAAGGGAATCAGGGCTCAGGAAATTCGAAGAGGAAAGCGGGCTAGAGAAGGGGTACTGGCATCCTGGATGTGCGATTCTTTCCTGTTTTTCCTGAACCCCGAACCCTGAACCCTCCCCTCCAGAGCACTTACGGCCAAAGGATCGGACACGCGCCGATGTGGAGCCACTTGCCGTCCCGGCCGGATCCGACGCCACCCGTGGCGGGCGTATTCGCGGCCCTTTACGCTTGTCTTTTGGGGTCGGATAGCATAGCCTTTGTGCCCGATGAGCTTGATTTTATTGCATTTGGAGGGATGGCAGAGCGGTTGATTGCACCGGTCTTGAAAACCGGCGGCCCGCAAGGGCTCGGGGGTTCGAATCCCTCTCCCTCC
>CAZGBW010000297.1:0-3822 GCA_964523995.1 uncultured Victivallales bacterium
ACATTCCCCACCGACTACAAACACGCAGGCCTGGCCTTGGCAACGGTGATCGCCGGTGCCGTGAACGGGATCCTGCTTGCCCGTCTGCTGATTCGCCGGGTCGGGTCTCCCGGCTGGCGGGAACTCGGCCGCAGCTTCCTCCGGGTTCTGCTTTGCACGGCACTGATGACCGCGGCCATACGGATAACCCTGGCACTGACCGCCCCCCTGGGCGCATTCTCCGCCGCCGTCAAGACCGGACAAGCCGCCACCGTCGGCATCGGGATCGCAACCGGCGTGGCGGTTTACGCCGCCGCCGTCCTGATCTTCTGCCGCCGCGAGTGCCAGGCACTTCGCCACCGCCGCCGGCGGACGGGTTTCCAGCGGGAGGCGTGAGACCGGGAACACCGGCAGGTTCATGCATCCACGATATCGCTGTTCCGATCAGGATAGGTCATGCAAAGGTTGATGTGCGTGATTCCACGCCGCCGCAGGGCCTCGCCAACCGCATAGCGCGCCAGTTCCGGGCGATTGCAGTCCCGGCTGATATGCGCCAGAAACACCGTATGCAGACGTTCCGACGCCACATCGCATAGCAGTTCCCCGGCCTTCAGGTTGGAAAGATGCCCCTGCCGTCCGGCGATTCTCTGCTTCAGCGGCCACGGACGGTTGGAGTCCCGCAGCATGTCCTCGTCATGATTGGCCTCCAGGACGATCACATTGCAGTTTTTCAGCCGCTGGCGCACCAGCTCCGTCGGCATACCCAGATCCGTGACAACCCCGACACGGCAATCCCCCTCGGCGATCACAAAGCCAACGGGATCATAGGAATCGTGCGGCACCCGGAAAGGCTCGACCCGGAGCGTCCCGATCATAAACGGATGCCCGGTCAAAAAGGTCTGCCAGGCAAGTCCCGCCGTCTTCGCGCTTTGCTCCAATGCATCAATCGTGCCGGCGTTCCCGAAAAGCCGCATCCCCATCCGCCGATGCAAGACCGCCAGAGAGGCCTTGTGGTCTTCATGCTCATGCGTGACACAGACCGCATCAATCGTTTGCGGGTCTACACCGCTCTCCAGAAGTCTGTCGCAGGTCGCCTTGCAACTGATCCCCGCGTCAATCAGCAAGCGAGTTGACTCACTGCCGACATAGATACAATTCCCCGAGCTCCCGCTCGCCAATACGCAAACCCGCAATCCCACGGTACGCCCCTCCCTCGCGATACATTCCTTCAATCCACTGAGTCCGCCAGGGACTATACAGGCCCGTGAGACACACCGCAAGCGTGGCAAGAAGGGTCTCAACGGCCACGGATAACCCCATGGGCAACCCTTGGCAGTAATCATGGCGGCATAGCACCCTGCCCGCCCTCCATTCCAACCCACAATTCTTATCGCCACCACCGACCGGTTGTGCTATTAGAAGTACAACAATTCATGAAGGAAGGCGGTGGGTGCCGCCGTTGGGGAGATATACGAATGGCAACCGTTCTCGTGACCGGAACCGCAGGCTTTATCGGAATGCACCTTGCACACCGGTTGCTCTCCGGTGGGCACCGGGTGATCGGGCTTGATAATTTCAACGCCTATTACAACGTGCAGCTCAAGCGCGACCGCCACGCCACCCTTGCCGTGCATCCCCTGTATACCGGCATCGAGGCGGACCTGTGCGATCAGGAGACTCTTGATCAGTGCTTTCGCGATCACCGGGTGGACTGTGTGTGCAACCTCGCCGCCCAGGCTGGCGTCCGCTACTCACTCGACCACCCCCGCGCCTATCAGAAGGCGAATCTCGAAGGATTCCTGAACATCCTGGAATGCTGCCGGCATCACCAGGTCGGACGCCTGGTTTACGCCTCCAGTTCAAGCGTCTACGGCGGCAACACCAAACTGCCGTTCAGCGAAAGTGACGCCGTGGATTCTCCGGTCAGCCTCTATGCCGCCACCAAGAAGGCCAACGAGCTGATGGCGCACTGCTATACGCACCTTTACGGCCTGCAGACGGTCGGATTGCGTTTCTTTACCGTCTACGGACCCTGGGGGCGCCCGGATATGGCCATGTGGCTCTTTACCAAGGCCATGCTGGCCGGGCAGCCTATCCAGGTTTTCAACAATGGCAATATGCGCCGTGATTTCACCTATATTGATGACATTGTCACCGGCGTTGAACGCAGCCTGTTCACCAACGGGCTCGCGCCTTATGAAGTGTTCAATATCGGCAATCACCATCCCGAGGACCTGATGGATATGATCGGTGTGCTGGCCGACGCGCTGGGCCGCAAACCGGTCATGGAGATGCTGCCGATGCAGCCAGGTGATGTTCCCTCCACCTATGCAGACATAGACCGGATTCGCACCAAGCTCGGATTCGAGCCCACCACACCGATATCGGACGGAATTCCAAAATTCGTGGCGTGGTACCGCCAGTACCACAAACGTCTGGATTAACAACGAAAGAACGCTGCTATGAACATCTTCGTACCTGGACGCATATGCCTGTTCGGCGAACACAGCGACTGGGCTGGTGGCTATCGCCGGATCAATGCGGATATCTGCAAGGGCTACACCATCATCACCGGTACGAACCAGGGCGTCCATGCGGTCGTGAAACCGCACCCCTCGAAATTCATCTACCGCCCGGCGCTCGATGACGGTTCCGTGGGTCCGGTGTACGAGTTACCGATGGAAAGCCAGGCGCTGCTCAAGGCGGCAGAGGAAGGCGGGTTCATCAGTTATGCGGCCGGAGTCGCCTATCAGGTGCTGACACTCTACCGCGTGCGCGGGTTGGAAATCACCAATACAAAAACCGACCTGCCCGTCAAGAAAGGGTTATCCTCCAGTGCCGCTGTCTGCGTACTGGTCGCCCGTGCGTTCAACCGGATCTACGACCTCAAGCTCACGGTCCGGGGCGAGATGGAGCTTGCCTATCTCGGGGAAATCACCACGCCATCGCGCTGCGGGCGCATGGACCAGGGATGCGCCTACGGAAACCGCCCCGTCATGATGACCTACGACGGTGACCGGATTGATGTCCGCGAGATCGCGGTGCCACAGGATCTCCACTTCATCATCGTGGATCTGAAAGCGGGCAAGGACACGAAGGAGATCCTCAATAAACTGAACCATTGCTACCCGTTTGCGGACAACGACATCCAGCGCGGCGTGCAGAATTATCTCGGTCCTGTCAACCGTGATATCGTGAAGCGCGCCATGGAGGCACTGGCGGCGGGCGACGCCCTCCGGATTGGCGAGCTGATGTCCGAGTCGCAGGCGGCCTTTGACGCCGCCATGCAGCCCGCATGCCCCTCCCAGCTCACCGCCCCCGTCCTGCACCGCCTGCTGGCTTACGAGCCGCTACGGCCTTTCATCTACGGGGGAAAGGGGGTTGGATCCCAGGGCGACGGCACCGCGCAACTGATCGCCCGCGACCGCACGGCCCAGCAAAAGGCCATCGAACTGATCGAACGCGATCTCAAGATGGCGTGCCTGGAGCTGGTCATCCGCTCCGGACGCCGGGTCCGGAAGGCCGTCATTCCGGCAGCCGGGTTCGGAACCCGCCTGTCCCCGGCCACCAAGGCGGTCAAGAAGGAGCTTTTCCCGGTCATTGACAGCGAAGGGCGCGCAAAGCCGGTGATCCTGACGATCGTGGAGGAGGCACTCAGCGCGGGAATCGAGGAGGTCTGCATTATTGTCCAGCGGGAGGACCGTGACCTTTTCGAGGAAATCTTCTGCATGCCGCCCACCATTGAGAACTTCAACAAGCTGAACCGCGAGCAGCAGCTTTACTGCCGCTACCTGACCGACATCGGCAACCGCATCACGTTCCTGGCCCAGGATTCGCAGGAGG
>CAZGBW010000298.1:0-3795 GCA_964523995.1 uncultured Victivallales bacterium
CCTCCATCGGCGTGCTCTCCACCACGAAGGGAGACAGAACCACCTACACCGCGGTCAAGGGGTCGTCGTCCGACGATACGAACCTCACGCAGATCCTGACGCTCTCCATCAGTATTGCGGACGGAAGCACGTCTACCGGAACCTCCACCAACACGCCCCCCGTGATTGTCCAGACGATATCGGCCCAGGCGCTGATCCTGCACGCCTACACCCCGTAACCATGACCGCAGTGCAAACGGATCCCGATATCACCAGCCCGGCCAATCCGCGCGTCAAGAACGTCGTGCGCCTGCGACAGCGCTCGCACCGCGATGAGGACACGCCGATGCTGATCGAAGGCTACCGCGAGATCTCGCGGGCACTCGACAACCGGCACCCGCTCACCGAGCTTTACTTCTGCGAGGCCCGCTTCCAGGGTTCGAACAACGCTACGCTGCTTGACCGGGCCCGGGACGCCGGTGCCTCGCTGGTATCCTGCGCTGGCGTTGCCTTCGACAAGATGGCCTACCGCGACCGTCCGGACGGGCTACTCGCGCTGGCCCCGCCGGTGCGGCATGTCCTGGACGATATCCCGGTGACCGGCTGCCCCTTCATCGTGGTGGCGGAGGCGATCGAGAAGCCCGGCAACCTTGGCACCATCCTGCGCTCCGCGGATGCAGCTGGCGTGGACGGCGTGATTGTCTGCGACCGTTGCACGGATATCAACAACCCGAACGTGGTCCGTGCCAGTGTCGGCACGCTGTTCTCATTGCCGGTGGTCGAGGCCACCAGCGCGGATGCCCTGGAATGGCTGCGCGCCCGCGGCATCCAGACCGTGGCCGCCACGCCGCATACCGACACCCTGTACTGCGATGCCGATCTCTCCCGCCCGACGGCCATCATCGTCGGCACCGAACAGTACGGCCTGAGTTCCCGCTGGATGGAAAGCGCGGATGTCAACGTGCGCATCCCGATGCTCGGCCAGGCCGACTCGCTCAACGTCGCCTCCGCCGTGACGATCCTGCTTTACGAAACCGTGCGCCAGCGCACCCGCCGGTCCGGCTAGCCCCGTTGCCTCCGGTCGGTGAACTGGCCCGCCGGGCCAAAAAAATCATGCTTTACACCGGCACGGCGTCGGTTTAGTATTTGCGGCCACTTGAGGAAAAAAGAAAACAAGCGAGAAGAAGGGAATCAGTAAGGACATGAGTCAGATTGACAAAGCAGCAATTCAGGGACAGTATCAGCGGCATGAACGTGACACTGGATCCTCTGACGTCCAGGTCGCGGTGCTGACCAAGCGCATCGAGAAACTGACGGAGCATCTGAAGGAAAACAAGAAGGACCACAGCTCCCGTCATGGCCTGATCAAGATGGTCAGCGCCCGCCGTCGTCTTCTGGACTACCTGAAGAGCGGCGACGTCGAACGCTACAAGAACCTGATCAAGGATCTTGGTATCCGCCGCTGATCACCACCCACCTGCCGCCCCGGATTCCGGATCCGCCTCCCCTTCGCGGGAGGATTCCCGGCACCCCCGGTCGAGCGGTATCAACACCTGCGGACTGATGCCTTTACCCACCCGTCCGCGCAAGCAAGAAAGAGAACCCCATGAAGGATTCAACATCCGTTTCCGCCGTTATCGGCAACCAGACCATCACGATCGAGGCCGGACTGCTCGCGCAGCAGGCCGCCGGTTCCTGCACCATCCGCCTCGGCGATACGGTGCTTTTCTCCGCCGTCACCAATACGGACAAGCCCCGCGAGGGCATCGACTACTTCCCGCTGCAGGTCGAATACCGCGAGAAGTTCTATGCGGCCGGCCGGTTCCCCGGCGGCTTCTTCAAGCGCGAGTCGCGTCCGAGCGAGAGCGAGACCCTCACGTCGCGCTTCACGGACCGGCCGATCCGTCCGCTCTTCCCGGAAAACTATTTCAATGAAGTGCAGATCAACAACATGCTGCTCTCGGCGGACGGCGTCAATGATTCCGACGTGCTGAACATCACCGCCTCCAGTGCCGCGCTCGTCATTTCCGAGATCCCGTTCATGGGGCCGATCGCCGGTGTGCGCGTTGGTCGCGTCGATGGCCAGTTCATCCTTAATCCCACGCATCCGCAGCGCGAGCAGAGCGACATGGACCTGATCTATGCCGCGACCCGCGAGCTGCCGCTGATGATCGAGGGCGGCGGCAAGGAGATCGCCGAGGCCGATCTGCTGGCGGCCATGAAGTTCGCGCACGGGGCCTGCGTCACGCTCTGCGACCTGCAGCTCGAGCTGCGCCGCGCGCTCGGGCTTCCGGAAAAGGTCGTCGCCCCGTTTGTCCCGGATACGACGCTGATCTCCGCCGCCCGTGCCATCGCCGGCGCCGAGCTTTCCGCCGCCCTCCAGATTGCCGGCAAGCTGGTTCGCCAGAATGCCGTCGGGGCCATCAAGGAATCGCTCAAGGTGAAGATGCAGGAAAAGTTCCCGGAAATGACCGATGAACAGTACCGCGCCATGTTCGACGCGCTGGAAATCGAGATTGTCCGCAAGAATGTCCTGGATCACGGCAAGCGCGTGGACGGCCGCGCGGCCGCTGAACTGCGTCAGCTCAAGGCGCAGGTCGGGCTGCTGCCGCGCACGCACGGTTCCGCCCTCTTCAACCGAGGCGAGACCCAGGCGCTCGGCACGGTCACGCTGGGCACCCGTTCCGACAAGCAGTCGCTCGATGCCATCACCGGTGGAAAAGCCGAGAAGCGCTTCATGCTGCATTACAACTTCCCGCCCTACAGCGTCGGCGAATGCGGACGGCTGGGATCCACCGGACGCCGTGAGATCGGCCACGGGGCGCTGGCGGAACGCTCGCTGCAGGAAGTGATCCCGGCGGATTACCCCTATACCGTCCGGCTGGTTTCGGACATCATGGGCTCGAACGGGTCCTCGTCCATGGCCAGCATCTGCGTCGGCACCCTGGCGATGATGGATGCAGGTATTCCGATCACCGCGCCGGTGGCCGGCATTTCGATCGGTCTGTTCACCGGCAACAACAAGGCCGAGCTGGTGACCGATATTCTCGGCACGGAAGACCACTGCGGCGATATGGACTTCAAGGTCGCCGGCACGCGCAAGGGCATTACCGGCTTCCAGGTGGACCTCAAGATCCGCGGGTTGACGTGGGACCTGGTGGAAAAGGCGTTCGCCATGGCGAGGACGGCCCGTGTGCAGATCCTCGACTACATGGAGTCGGTCATTCCGGCGTCCAGGGCGGAAATGTCGCCTTATGCGCCGCGGATCGAGACGATCATGATTGATCCGGAAAAGATCGGCGAGCTCATCGGACCCGGCGGCAAGAACATCCGCGGCATCACGGAGCGTTCCGGGGCGCAGATTGACATCGCCGAGGACGGCACCGTGAGCATCTACGCCCGCACCGGCGAGTCCATGGCCATGGCGGTCAAGGAAGTCCAGATGGTCAGCATGGATCCGGAAGAGGGGGAGATTTACGAGGGCAAGGTTACCGGGGTCAAGGAATTCGGCGCGTTTGTCGAGATCCTGCCCGGTCGCGACGGCCTTGTGCATATCAGCGAGCTCGCGGACTTCCGGGTCAACAGCGTCGAGGATATCTGCAAGGTTGGCGACATCATGCGCGTCAAGTGCATCGGGGTGGACGACCGTGGCCGTGTCAAGCTCAGCAGGCGGGCCGCCATGCAGGATCTCGATCAGAAGGCGCGCGCGTAGCAAGCGCCGGGATTGCATTGCGCGGAGAGACGGGGCCGCCCCGCTCTCCGCGTTTTTCTTGTCATGGGGTTACGGATCCGACTTGAAAAGGGGGATAGCCGCTT
>CAZGBW010000299.1:0-3790 GCA_964523995.1 uncultured Victivallales bacterium
CCTCGATCGGGTTCAGGTTCTCGCGCTGGAGGTTCTCGATCAGCGCGATTTCCAGGCTGCTGATATCGGTCGCCTCCATGACGACCACCGGTACGGTGTGCAGGCCGGCGGCGCTGGCGGCGCGCAGGCGGCGTTCCCCGGCGATCAGCTCGTACCCGTCCCCGGCAGGGCGCACCAGCAGCGGCTGGAGCACGCCATGTTCCCGGACGCTGGCGGTCAGGTCGGCAAGCGCCTCCTCGGCGAATGTCTGCCGCGGCTGCAGGCGGTTGCGGCTGATGCGGCTGATGGCGACGGATTGGACACCGTTCAGCGGAGGCGCGGCCACCGGTTCCTGGTCGGGGGATTCATCCTTCATCAATGCGCCGAGACCGCGTCCGAGTCCTTTTTTTACCGACATGGTTCCTCCTTGTTGAAAGCACGCCGGCAGTCTATACCGAAACCGTGCATGAAAACAAGGTCAACCACGGGAGGTCAGCCATTCTCTTATGACAGAAGGCGAATTTTTCGATTGTTTTCGAAAGACCGGGGCGTAACTTATGCCGTCGAAGCATGGAAGGCCGCGACATCAACTACGGCGGCATGCAGGCGGCTCCCGGGCTTTACAGGCTGGTGGATCTTCCGGACCTGCAGGGGCTTCTGGCACCGCGACCGCTGCTGGTAGACATCGGCCTGCACGACCATTGCTTCCTGCCGGAAACGGCGATGGCCTGCTATCGCCGCGTGGAGGCCATCTACCGCGCGGCCGGGGCGGCGGACCGGCTTCAGCGGGATGCGTTCCCCGGCAACCATGGCTGGGGTGGCAACCGGTCGATCGCCTTCTTCACCCAGCATCTGCGAGCTTAAGCGCCGTATTGACACACCTCCTGTTTTAACATAGAGTAATCAAAAAGTCAGCGGATGATGCGTCGGATCCGCGGCTTGTTTTCGGATCCGGCATGGTGCGACAGAAAAGGAGACGTTCCGATGGTATTGTTTTTTCCGCGGGAGACCGCAAACGGGGAAGCGCGCGTCCCGATCGTACCGCCGCTGGTTGCCAAATTGGCAGCGGCAGGGGCGCACGTGCAGGTGGAATCCGGCATCGGAGCCTCTATTCACATGGCCGACTCGCTCTACGAAAAGGCCGGAGCCACGGTTATCAGCGACCGAAACGGAGCCCTCGCTGCGGCCGACATGGTGCTGCGGCTGAATCCACCACCGGACGACGAGATCGGGCGGATGAAGCGCGGTTGCATCCATGTCAGCTACCTGGATCCGTTCTTCAATTCCGACCGCATCCGGGCATTGGCTGGCGCGGGCATCAGCGCTATCTGCATGGAAATGATACCGCGCACCACCATCGCCCAGAAGATGGATGCACTCAGTTCGCAGGCCAACCTGGCGGGTTATGTTGCCGTGGTCATGGCCTTCGCCCGGCTCGGGAAGATCGCGCCGATGATGATGACACCAGCCGGGACGCTGGCCCCCGCCAAGGCCTTTATCATCGGGGCCGGGGTGGCCGGACTGCAGGCGATCGCGACGGCCAGGCGGCTCGGCGCGCGGGTGGAGGCGTTTGACACCCGTCCGGTCGTCGAGGAGCAGGTGCAGTCCCTCGGTGCCCGCTTTCTCAAGGTGGATCTTGGAGAGACAGGCCAGACGGCTGGCGGGTATGCCAAGGAACTCACGCCGGACCAGCTCGAGAAGCAGAGGCTGGCCATGGCGAAAGCCTGTGCCCAGTCCGATATCGTCGTCACCACGGCGCAGTTGTTCGGGCGCAAGGCCCCGCGGCTCATCACGGCCGCGATGATCGAGGGCATGCAGCCGGGAAGCGTTATTGTGGACATGGCCGCCGAGAGCGGCGGCAACGTCGAGGGATCGGAGCCGGGACGGGAAACCGGGCGCAATGGCGTGACCATCATCGGCGCCTCGAATCTCGCGGGCCGTGTGCCCCTGGATGCCAGCCGGATGTATGCCGGCAACCTGACCGCGCTGATCGAGCACTTCTGGGATGCGAAGGGGAAAACCTTCCTGCTCGACCGGCAGGACGAGATCATCCGCGGGGCGTTGCTGACGTCCGGCGGCGACATCGTGAACGAGGCCATAAAAGAACGGATGGGTGCATGATGGAAGATATCGGACTGCTGATGTTTGTTTTCGTGCTGGCGATTTTCCTCGGTCTTGAGCTGATTGCCAAGGTCCCGTCGCAGCTGCATACGCCGCTGATGTCCGGATCCAACGCGATTTCCGGCATCTCGATTGTCGGGGCGATACTGGCGTTGCGCACGGATGACGGCGAGACGCTCTCGGTGGTCATGACCGTTCTGGGAACGTTGGCGGTCGTGCTCGCGATGATCAATGTCGTCGGGGGCTACCTGGTCACCGACCGGATGCTCGGCATGTTCAAGCACAAGGCCGGGGGGAAGAAGAAAGAATGAATGCCGAAACACTGATCTCGTATCTCTACATTGCGGCTTCCGTGCTGTTCATTTTCGGGCTGAAGATGCTCGGCAAAGCCTCCTCCGCCCGGAAGGGCAATGCGCTATCCGCCGTTGGAATGACGCTGGCGATTGTCGCCACACTGCTTTATTCCGGGCTGCGGTTTGAATGGATCCTGGTGGGTGGCGTCCTCGGGACCCTGATCGGGGCCGTCTCCGCGCAGATGGTGAAGATGACCTCCATGCCCGAGATGGTCGGCCTTTTCAACGGGTTCGGCGGGCTGGCCAGCATGCTGGTGGGCTGGGCGGAGTTCCACAAGCTCTGGTCGGAGTTTGACAAACTCCATGCGGCTGGCGACTCTGCCGGGCTGTTCACCCTGGTGGCCATCGCGCTGACCGTACTCATTGGCGGCGTGACCTTCACCGGCAGCATGATCGCCTATGCCAAGCTGGCCGAGAAGATGGAAACCAAACCGCTCCTGTTCAAGGGTCAGCAGGTGGTCAATGCCTGCACGCTGCTGCTGGCGCTGGCCGGGTCTGCCGCCTTCTGCGTTGATTTTTCGGACGCGCTGTGGGTTTACGGCGCATTTGCCATCGCGTTCACGGCGTCGCTGGTGCTGGGCGTGCTGGTGACCATCCCCATCGGCGGGGCGGATATGCCGGTGGTCATCGCCCTGCTCAACAGCTACTCCGGCCTCGCCGCCTGTGCCGCCGGGTTCGTGATCCTGAATAACGTGCTGATCGTGGCGGGTGCCCTGGTCGGGGCCAGCGGCCTGATCCTGACCAGTATCATGTGCCGGGCCATGAACCGCTCGCTGCTCAACGTCATGTTCGCCGGCGTCGGCGCCACCGCCGCGACCGGCAAGACGTTCCAGGGCGAGGCGAAAACAGCATCGGCGAAGGATGTCTACCTGATGCTCGAGGCGGCATCCTCCGTGGTATTCGTGCCGGGTTACGGCATGGCCGTCGCCCAGGCGCAGCATGTGGTGCGCGAACTGGGCTCGTTGCTCGAGGCCAACGGGTGCGATGTCAAGTATTGCGTGCATCCGGTCGCCGGCCGCATGCCCGGCCATATGAACGTGCTGCTGGCCGAGGCGGATGTCCCCTATGAGCAGCTTGTCGAGCCGCAGGACGTCAATCCGGTGATCGGCAATGTCGATGTTGCCGTGGTCATCGGCGCCAACGATGTGGTCAATCCCGCCGCCCGCGAAAAAGGAACGGCACTCTACGGGATGCCCATCATTGACGTGGACAAGGCCCGCGTGTGCATCGTCCTCAAGCGCAGCCTCAAGCCGGGATTCGCCGGCGTGGATAATCCGCTGTTCTTTTCACCGAATACGCGGATGCTGCTGGGAGATGCCAAGGCGAGCATCGCGGCG
>CAZGBW010000300.1:0-3772 GCA_964523995.1 uncultured Victivallales bacterium
TTTATGGGGTTTCCAATTTCGGAGGGATGCAATGGTTTTGACGTTTGGGGAGATCATGTTGCGGCTTTCCTCCCCGGATCGGCTGCGGTTCGGGCAGTGCCTGCCGGGAACGCTGACGGCCGGGTTCGGCGGTGGTGAGGCGAATGTGGCCGTAGCGCTGGGAAACTTCGGCGACAAGGTGGCGTTCATGTCAGCGGTGCCGGAAGGCCCGGTCACGGATTGCCTGGTTCGTGAACTCCGGCGATACGGCGTGGACACGTCGCGGCTGCGGCTGCTCAAGGAGGGCCGTTTCGGCATCTATTTCATCGAGACCGGGTCGAACCAGCGTCCCTCGGTGGTGACGTATGACCGTGCCGGATCGAGTATTTCACTGGCGTCGGCGGATTCCTACCGTTTCGCGGCGGCGCTGGAGGGGGTTGCCTGGGTGCATACCACCGGCATCACGCCGTCGCTGAGCAAACCGGCCTACGAGGCGACGCTGGAACTGGTGCGGGCGGCGGCGGCCAAGGGAATCCCGGTGTCTGTCGACCTGAACTTCCGCAAGAAACTCTGGCGCTGGGACGCCGCGTTTGAGCCGAAGGCCCTGGCGAAAGCCTGCATGAGCGAAATCCTGAAAAGCGTATCGCTGGTGATCGCCAACGAGGAGGACGCGGCGGATGTGCTCGGCATCCATGCGTCGGGGACATCGATCGACGAGGGGAAGATCGCGGCCGAGGCGTATGTGGACGTGGCTCGGGAGATCGCGTCGCGGTTCCCGTCGGTCGCGCGTGTGGCGATCACGCTGCGCGAGAGCTATTCGGCCGATCACAACAACTGGGGGGCGATGTTGTATGACCGGACCGGCGACGGCGCGGTTTTCGCGCCGCTGGACGCGGCGGGCGGCTATCATCCGTACGAGATCCGTTATATTGTCGATCGCGTGGGCGGCGGGGATTCCTTCGGCGCAGGCCTGATTCATGCCCTGCGTTCGGAGCGGTTCCGCGCACCACAGGATGCGATCCGCTTTGCCGTGGCGGCCAGTGCTCTCAAGCACACGATCACGGGTGATTTCAACCTGGTCTCGGAAGCCGAGGTGGAGGCCCTGATGAAGGGGTCCGGCTCGGGACGTGTGCAACGGTAGCGTGGAAAGGAGACCATGATGACAAAGCAGGAAATCATAAAACGGATCAAGGAGTGCCGGGTGGTGGCGGTGCTGACGCTGGACAAGGCCGACGATGCCTTGCCGCTGGCGGACGCGCTGTTGGCGGGCGGTATCCGCGCGATCGAGCTGACGCTGCGCACGCCGGAGGCCGAGGAGGGCATCCGCCGGATTGCCGCTGCCCGGCCGGAGATGCTGGTGGGTGCCGGCACCGTCCTGACGGCGGAGCAGCTTCACCGGGCGGTGAACGCGGGCGCGGCCTTCGCGGTGAGTCCCGGGCTTAACCATGCGGTGTCGGCGGAAGCCGATGCACGGGGGTTTGCGTATTTCCCGGGCGTGATGACGCCGACGGATGTCGAGGCGGCGCTGGCGCTGGGTCACCGGCTGATGAAATTCTTCCCGGCGGAAACGGCCGGTGGCGTGAAGATGATCAAGGCGCTGGAAGCTCCGTATGCGCAGGCCGGGGTCTCGTTCCTGCCGCTGGGCGGCATCAACGAGAACAACGCGGGACAGTACCTGGCGCTGCCGTCGGTGGCGGCGATTGGCGGGTCCTGGATCGCGGAACGGGCGCTGATCAAGGAAAAGCGTTTCGATGAGATCCAGCGGCGGGCGCAAGCCTGCCAGGCGCTGTGAACCGGGGCGGGGGACGGAGGCGTTGATCGTGGGCAGTGGACAGGATGGCATCACGGACGAGGTGACAGTGCGGGACATGATCGCGCTGGCGCTTGCGGAGGATCTCGGGACGGGCGACGCCACATCGCTGGCGCTGGTCCCCGGGGATCTTTGCACCGGTGCCGACATCCTGGCGCGGGAGTCCTGCGTGGTCTCGGGAACGGATGTCGCGGCCTTCCTCTTCCGGACGCTCCAGTCGGATATCGCTCTGGATATTAAGGTGCACGATGGGGAACGGGCGGCGGCTGGCGATGTCGTGATGCGCATCCGCGGCCAGGCCCGGGTCATCCTGGCGGGCGAACGCACGGCACTGAACTTCATGCAGCGGATGTCTGGCATCGCCACCCATACCGCTGCCTTTGTCGAGAAGGTCCGGCCGCTGCCGACGCGAATCCTGGATACGCGCAAGACCACTCCCGGACTGCGGGCATTCGAGAAATACGCGGTGCGCTGTGGTGGCGGAACCAATCACCGCACCGGCCTGTTTGACCGGATCCTGATCAAGGATAACCACCGCCAGTTGTGGAAGAGCACCGGCGGGGACGATCTTGGCGCGGCGGTTTGCGAGGCGCGGCGGCGTTACCCGGCGCTGGAGATCGAGATCGAAGTCGAGAACGAGGCGGAACTTCGCAGTGCGCTCGAGGGGCGTCCGGACTGGGTCCTGCTTGACAACATGTCAGCGGAGCGGATGGCGGCCTGCGTGGCCATTGTCGCCGGCCGCTGCCGTACCGAGGCTTCCGGCGGCATCACGCTTGCCAATATCGGGGAGGTCGCCCGCAGCGGCGTGGATGCCGTCTCGCTGGGCTGCCTGACCCATACGGTCCGTTCCATTGACCTGTCCCTGGAGATCGTGCAATGAAGACATGCCTTGCCATTGATGTCGGCAATACGAGTACCACGTTGGCCCTGGTCTGCGACGGACGCGCGAGTGCGGTGCATCCTGTCCGTGGCGGGATCGAGGACCTGCCGGCGACAGAACGGGCGCTGCGGGCGATCCTGAAGGCTGGCCGCCCGGATGGTGCCGCGCTCAGTTCCGTGGTGCCTGCGGTCAACCGCCGCTGGATCAAGCTTGTCCGCAGTATGCTCGGTGCCGAGCCGCTCGTCATCTCGAATGCCGTGCGGCTTTCCGTCCGCGTGGACTATCCGCGGCCGGAAACCATCGGTGCGGACCGCCTGGCGAATGCCTGCGGTGCGGTCTTCAAATACGGGGCCCCGGTCATTGTCGCCGATTTCGGGACCGCGCTGACATTCGACGTGATCAACGCCGATTCCGCCTACATCGGCGGCGTCATCGCGCCGGGGCTGCCGCTGATGACCGACTATCTGGCCGATCGCACGGCGCTGCTTCCCCTGATCAGTCCGAAGGGGCGGTGCGAGCGGGTCGGGCGCAGCACGGAGGGCGCGATGCGGATCGGGGCCCGGATCGGCTATCGCGGCATGGTGCGCGAGATCACCGCATATCTTCTCGAGGGGGTCCGGAACGAGCATACCGCGCTTTGCGCGACCGGCGGGTTTGCCGGATGGGTTCTCAAGGGCGGCGGCATGTCGTATACGGTTGATCCCGATCTGACGCTCACCGGAATCGGTGTCATCTACGACCGGAATGCCTGAACAGCAACGGGCCCTGGCTTGCAGCGTCATGCTTGACCAATCGGCCTCCGGCGGCTAACCTGTCCCCCTAGTGGAGCCACTGTTCCAGGGACCGGTTCTCAACGGGCGCGAGTCCGTCCGGTCTGGACGTCGGTTTCGAGCACGCAATGCCAAACGTAGGACACCCGCTATGATCAGTAACGATTCACGTTCACCAGCTCAAGGTTGTTCCTTTCGCGTCCGCCCGTTCCAGGGGATCGGGATGATGATGGGTTCCATCCTGCTCTCCGGCCTGTTTCCCTTGCTGTCGCTGGCGTCGGACTTCGCCTACACCATGGAATCCGGCGAGGTCACCATGATCAAGTATATCGG
>CAZGBW010000301.1:0-3745 GCA_964523995.1 uncultured Victivallales bacterium
CCGCCGCGTTCGCCACCTTGTTCGCGATCTCGTCCTTCTGCTTTGCAAGCCGATCCGCCGCGCTTTCCTCCGGAACAGCCCCGTCGCCCTCCCGGTGTTTCCGCAAATCCAAATCGTTGAAATTGGTGGCCATGAATAAATCCTCCTCTGTTGATCACCCGCTCATGGAATAACAAGAACCTGCCCGACCCTGACATTCACGGAAGAACCAAGACCCTCCGGATTCGCTTCCTGAATGGCCCTCCACTTCGTCGAATCCCCGTAGACCTTGAAGGCGATCTTGGAAAGCGAATCGCCGCTCTGCACCGTATACGAGCGGCGCATCCCGGAGGCCCGCTCCACCCGCGCCGTCACGGCAGGAGACGGAGGCAGGACCGGCGGGCGGGCAGCGACTGGCGGCAAATCGGAGGGCGTGACCGGGGGCCGCGAAACCGTGGCCACAACCGGGGGCCGCGAAACCGTGATTGACGGGGGTGACTCCGCCTCCGAAGTCCGGACCGGGTAGCGCGGCTCCGGCATCACCGGGCGAACCGCACCTTCAGGTTCGGGCAGACGAACCGGCCCCGAGACAACGCCCGTGGACGACTCCGCGCCGATGACATCCGCACGCATCCTCTGGCGCTCGGCCTCGCGCAATAACGCCACCTCCGATTCCAGCCCGGCCAGGCTGCCCTGCAGCGATTCCACCCGCAACCGGAGCGCCTTATTCTCCTCCAGAAGATCGGACGACACTCGCCCGTCCGCCCCCCCGGCAAGCCCCTTCTGCACGACGAACAAGCGCTCGGCTAGCTGGATGCGCTCCTGGATCAGCGAATTCTTGTCGGAATCCGGGCGCAGTTCCAGATACCGGTGGTAGTGGTAGATCGCCCGCAGGTAATCGTTCTGGTGGTCATGCAGTACAAGCGCCAGATCGAGATGCGGGCGCGCCATGCCCGGATAGGCATCCAGTGCCCGGTTAAAAAGCGTGACAGCCGACGCGTAGTCCTCCTGGTCAACCATCTCGTACGCCTTGGCTACAATCCGGTTGTTGCGCTCCTTGTCATCCAGGGAACCCGCCCGCCAGCAGCCGGACGCCGGCAGCATGCATGCCGCCGCGAGCAGTAGTCCTCCGCATCGCCACCACTGTCCATGATTCATCCGAAATGGTCTCCCTTCCCTTGCGCCAGACTGTCCTATACCCTGCCTGCTCCCAAAAATCAATGCCAGCCGCACCGTCACGGGCCTGCTCAACCCGAAACGCCCCGGAAATGACACTCGGAAAGTATTGACTTTCCCGCATCCTGCGATAGTATCCCCCCCGTTATTCAAATGCCAACGTAGCTCAGTCGGTAGAGCAGCTCACTCGTAATGAGCAGGTCGTCCGTTCGATTCGGATCGTTGGCTCCATCTCCATCAGGCACTTGCGAAACAACCACCCAGGAACGAAAACAGGATTTTCAACCTATTTTCAACCTCAGGCATAAACTCACGGACTGAAATTGTCTTCATCGGTGCAATGTACGATACCAGTGGTACGTCGTCAATCTATACCCCAGCCGCCGCCGGATCCGGCACGAAAAAGCCGCCAGTCGGTGAAAGACAGTAGCCTGATTCAGCCCGTTCTGTGCATTTGCCAGCTTCCAGCCGTGTCGGCGGCTCTATTTATTTCACCCTATATGCAAGGGCTCCCCTAGCGCTAGATACCGCGTGCCCCACGCCTCTCGTTTTTGGGTCCCCTTTCCCTGGTCGGAATCTTTACCGTCATTCCGGTTTTTCTGTGAGATCGGTACTCAAAATAAATATAAATTTGGGGGGGGTGCTGGCTTCGGGGACGGCGGGGTTGACGGATGGGTAGTGGTGGAGGGGCTGATGAACGGCGCAGGACTGGATGGGGGTTTTGCCGAACGTCACGGGTCATGCGCGGCGGGTACGCCGTCGCGTGCACCCGTTTGTTGTGCGTTCCGAATGGGGATATCCACGGGTGCTGTGCTCTGGGTGCGCAAGTGTTCTCCGATTCTTCCAGTGAGCCACAGGTAGAAATCGCTCGGCAGTCCATCGTATGTATGGAACGTGCTATTGCCCACAGGCGGATTGTTCGTGCACTTGAAGATTGCGGTGCCTTCATCCACCTCGTCAAACATCGCCACATAGAGCATTCCTACGTCCGCTTCCTTGAAGGCCGTGGCCTGAGACCATAGGAACTGTCCGTTCAAACGAGGTATCTGGTCCAGCTTGGCATCCGTGCCACGGGTCTTCATCAGGTTCCGCCAACTGAAGCCAGGGAAGATAACGGGGAGGTAGTCGAGATTTCTCTGCTTCGCCCATTCGATATCCGGCCGGATCACGGCTTCCGCGTGTTTCTTGGCCTGCTGAGGTGAATCGTACCTGCCCACCGTCCACGGGCTTACAATGTCAGCCTGACAGATGATCCGGTGCAGCGTTTCATCGCCTACCGAGTCACGGTTGAGACTCCGCCAATAGGTCGGCACACCAAGCATCACCGTGTTACCTCCATATCTCGTATCGTGCTTCAGGAACTGCACCAGCTTCTCACACTCAGCCAGGGTATAACTCCGGCCGTCGTTGAATCCCACGCCCCAAACCGCGACAACAGGTCTTCCTTTATGGTGCAGATACGCTCGGTCTTCGGTGATCTTCATTCTGTCGATGAGCCGTTTCCAGTCCTCGATGACTATCGTTTCAATCTCGCCTGCATCGAGACCCGAAAGGTCATACATCATTGCCCATGTGCGCCCATAGCGGTTAGCGCCAGCCTGAACGTTTGCTGTGACGACGTTGCGATGATGATAGGCATTGGGTTGCCTCAAATCAGCGCCGAAACGTTGCAGGAAGACACCGTCAATGCCATGTTCCTGCATCCATCGGAAATGACGCAGAACCGTCTTCTGGTTGTATGAACTGAAGACGTAGGCTGCCTTGCCATCCTTGTGCTTGAACGGAGTACGATATGTTTCGTCCGGATCCATCTCGCTCATGTCCGGCCAAAGGTCAATCGTGCAATGCCCAGGACGAAACTCCTTGCCGCGTCCGAAATGAACCCAACCCCGTCCGGAACCGTCTCCCTCTGCGGCAAACCAGCCTTGGTAGCCACACATAACCTTCCCCGTGAGAGTGGTGGCATCCACGCCGGGATTGTGGACGCCGGCATACGGTTGCATCCGCGAAACCACCTGTTGGAGAGTCTCCTGATCCCGTCCTCGGGCATGCGGCGTGAACAGACCGACGAGCACGAGTACAATCAGGACTCTTGTTTGGTCGGCAAGCATTAGCACTCCTTCTGTGCACAACGTCAGCCTTGAGGCGCTGAGGAAGCCGCGTCCGGCGCGGGTTCCGAAGTCGCCTCCGAGGCTTTGTTGGGCCTCTGTTCTGACGGCCAATTGCCGACCTTGAGTTGAATCAACAGAGTCAATGACGCTGCGATGCTGTACCAGACCCAAAACACAAGGGCGGTCGCGAGAACCCGCCTCCATATCTTGTCCTTGCGCAACCAGCCAATCCACCATGAGAGGATGAAGCACAGCGTTAGTACGCCGGCAAGGATGCCTGCGAATTGGCCGAGGTCTCGCAACCAGAGAATCTCTATCGGGTGGAGTCCCCACGGATATCGGGTGTTGTCCAAGGCTTCGTTGAGTCCTCGGAAGTGGATCACCGGCACGATGGCGGATGCGAGCGCGAGGGCCAGGTAGGACCAGGGCTTCACATTCCTGTCTTCGTCCGGTTTCATATTTGTTTTCGGCCCAACGTT
>CAZGBW010000302.1:0-1373 GCA_964523995.1 uncultured Victivallales bacterium
GCACGCCCGTGTGGATGTTGAAGTCCAGGAACAGCGTCTGCCCGCCGCGCGAGAACGCGTTCTGAGCGCCATTGAATATCAGTTCCTGCGCCACCTGCAGGAGATCATCGGCGTCCATTCCCTCCAGGAACGGCGCATAGAGCACATTGATGTAGGCAATGCCGAGCGCTCCCGCGTAGTTCGCCTGCATCGAGGCCAGGAACGTGTTCAGATGCCCTGTCAGCACGGACGCCGAGCGCGCCGGCTTGGACTCGGTGTTCAGGTTTACCAGCCCCTGGAGGCCGTACTTCTTCACGTACTCGATCGAGTGCGACGAGCAGTAGACCCGGTGCGGGTAGCCGAGATCGTGCAGATGAATGGCCCCGGTATCGTGCGCCCGTTTCACCTCGGCCGAGAAGATGTTGTCCAGCGCCCACTGCTTGAGCACCAGCTCGGCAATGCCGAGGTTCACCGCCTCGGCGTTGTTGTTGACGATGTTGCTGTTCTCCGTGGATTTCGTGAACATCAATTGCTCTACAAAGTCCTTCGGAACCCCGTAGATGGAAAGGTCGCGCAACTGCTCCTGGTTGCCGCGCGCCGCCAGCTCGTTGTTGACCAGCTCGCGGATCAGCGTGGTGTTGACGGTCCCGATGGCGCTTTCAATAATCTGATTCTCGACCGACTTGGCGACGCTGATCGCCTCCTCGGTCGGCAGCGTCGTCTTCTCCATGATCTGTTTGACGATCCGCCGCCGGTCCCAGGGCAGGGTAATGTCGCCGCTGGCGGATTCCACGAGCAGCAGGCTGGCATCCGTCACATCCACGCGGCCGCCGGTACCGGTGCCGCGTACCCGGATCCGCTGACGTGCCAGGTCTCGCTTCTTGCGATAGCGTTTATACGCCGCCACCAGCAGGGTTTCGCCTGCCTCCGCCAGCACGATCTCCACCAGATCCTGGACATCCTCAATGTCCGGAATGCGCTGCCCCTTTTCATCCTTGGATACATAATATTCGCTTGAGGGGGTATCCAGCTGCCGGACGACCTGTTCGGCCACTTCAGCGGCCAGCCGCGGTTTCGGGGCTTCCCCCTGGCTGCGGGCCACCGCTTCCACCGCCCGCTGCACGGCGCGTTCGATCTTTTCCGGATGGAAGGGGACCACTAAATCAAAACGATTGCGAAAACCATCGAACATACCTGCCTCCGTGCACTGGCGCCCCTCCGCTGACCGCTGGCGGCGAAACCCAGGAAATTGTTATTAAGACCGTCGGCGATGCTATTCCCGGGGAGATAGGTCGTCAACACCAAAACGGCACCGGTGGCATATTTTTTTAAGCCATTCCACTACAGATGGTATAAGTGGCTTGTTAACAGCTTTTTATTAATTTGGCGCAAAA
>CAZGBW010000302.1:1473-3704 GCA_964523995.1 uncultured Victivallales bacterium
GTCTTTGCGCTGGAAATTGATTAGAAGTTATAGGCAAACCATGATATTTTCCAGTCGTTCGCGGTTGACGTCGCCACCGGATCCGGAATATGGTGCGTTGCATGTCTGTCAAGCGTATCAACATTGTGCTCGTGGAGCCGCAGATTCCCCACAATACCGGGGCCATCGGACGTCTTTGCGTTGGACTCGACGCCTCCCTGCACCTCATCCGTCCGCTCGGGTTCATGATGTCCGATCGTGCGGTCCGCCGCGCGGGGCTGGACTACTGGGAGCATCTCGACCTCTCGGTCCATGACGATTGGGATTCGTTCCTGGAATGCAACGGCGAGGCATCCCTTCATTTCGCAAGCACCCGCGGGGAAGGGGACCTGTACGACTGCCGTTTTGCACCCGGTGACTTCATTGTGTTCGGCAACGAGAACTCCGGCTTGCCACCGGACTTCTACACCCGCTATGCCGCCCGGCTCTTTCGCATACCGATGCCCGGCAAGCATGCCCGCAGTATGAATCTCGCCAATGCCGCCGCCGTGGTCATGTACGAGGCTTATCGCCAGATGCGGTGAGGCGTCCGGCCTGGAATTCCCCAATCGAAGAGCCTGGGCCGGTTCTTCCACCACCGGTCGGACGGGCCTACGACCTGCAATCCATGGAGCTCCTGGAGACGGAGAACGGGGTGGTGAACTTCGATGTCTGGTCGCATCCGCTCGGGAAGATCGGCTTCCTGCGCGACGGGTGGGATGAGCGTGTGGAGATCAACGGCACCGGCGGGCGCCTTGAGCTCTATAGCGCCCAATGGGACAATCCCCTCAACAAGGCCTCGCTGCTGCTGCATTACGACAACGCCAGCGGCAACGTGACCGAATACCGCTACGATGCCGTATCGCCATTCGATGCGGCGGTCGCGTACTTCTGCCGGAACATCGAGGCAGGCGCGCAGGGCACCCAGCCGAGAACCACAGGCTACGACGTGGATGAACTGATCGCGCACATCCAGCGCAGTTCCGGATACGGCCAGGCCCTGGACATCGCCTGGCGGCTGTGACGGTGCACACACGGCAGGGGTTGCCCTGCGCATTCAATGAACAGCATCCTGCTTGCCAAGGTTATGGCAAAAGGATATGCATGGGGCGATCATTAAGGGGAAATCGCAGGGTAGAAAGGTGCTGATATGAATACCAGAAAGATTGCCCGCCATTTTGAAAGCAGACCTGTGCTGGAGGGTGCAGGCGTTAAATTGCGGCGGGCTTTCGGTTTTCAAGATACGGATCGTTTCGACCCCTTTCTGCTCCTGGATGATTTCCGCGGTGAACGCCCGGAGGACTATGCTGCAGGCTTCCCGTGGCACCCCCATCGCGGAATAGAAACGATCACCTACATGCTTGAAGGCAGTGTCGAGCATGGCGACAGTCTTGGCAACCGCGGGGTGATCAGGTCCGGCGACGTGCAGTGGATGACCGCCGGGGGCGGTATTGTGCATCAGGAAATGCCGAAACCCGGCGAAAACGGGCGCATGGGCGGGTTCCAGTTGTGGGCAAACCTGCCAGCCAGCAGGAAAATGATTGCGCCTCGATATCAGGAATATGGCCGGAATGACTTCCCCGTTGTCGACATCGGCAACGGCGCGCAGGCGAGGGTCATCTGCGGCCGAATGGGAAATGCCGCGGGCCCGGTTGATGCCGTGGCTATCGCGCCGGGCTTTTTCGACATTGCGCTGCCACCCGGACGGGAAGTCTTCCTGCCCTTCTCCAAGGAACAGACCGTCATTGTCTATGTTTTCGAAGGCGAAGGGTTTTTTGAAACGGACACGGAAACCCCCTTTGGAAACAGAACGCTCATCCACTTTGGCGAAGGCGACAACATCAGGGCGGCCGCCACTCCCGGTGGTGTGCGGTTTCTACTCATCACCGGAATACCGATCCGGGAACCCGTCGCTTGGGGCGGTCCGATCGTCATGAATACCCGGGCAGAGCTGGAAACCGCCTTTCGTGAGTTGGATGATGGCACATTCCTGCGAAGTCCAGCGCCAGAGCGTTAACCGGTTGCCCGCCAAGCATGGATACCAGCGTCGGCCCGCACCGATCTGGAACTGCCGGAACTCCCCTTTATCATCGGCCAAGTGTTCGACAAGCCCAGCCGCCAATCCCTGATAGCCGACCAGAAGGCAACGGCCCAATCGGTTCCGTTCACTGGCTTTGCCGAGGCCGACGACCTGACTACCTGGGACGCAGGCA
>CAZGBW010000303.1:0-3692 GCA_964523995.1 uncultured Victivallales bacterium
GCGGCTTCAATTGACTATCCATCTCGTCAATCGAGGATTCCATCCATTCATTATCACGATTATTGAGCGCGGCCGCGCCGGAGGCTTCCGCCTCCGCCGCCGTCGCCGCTGCCAGCCGCGAGCCGGCCGCGAACAAACGCCGTTGTATCCGCCTTAGCTCCGGAATCAACCGTTCGCCAGCCTTGCCGGACAGCACGTTTACCAGGACACCGAGTTCGGCATTCAGCTCATCCACCGTACCGTAGGCCTCCGGGGCCGGATCGGATTTGGAGACGCGACGCCCACCGAGAAGACTGGTCGCGCCACCATCACCCGTTTTGGTATATATTTTCATCTTGCCACGGCACCGCTCGCCGGCATCATTTCGCGAGTCCTGCAAGACAAGCGCTGGCCGCCTCTTTCTGGAGACGGACCAGCACCTGGATTTGCGACGACAGCGTCTCGATCTGCACTTGCTGGGCTTGCAACCGCCCCTCCAGCGCGGCCATGCGGGACGTAAGCAGATCGTCGCCCGGCACCGCCACCACGACAGGAACAGGCGTCAGTGGCGCGGCAGGCGGCACGATGGCCGGCGCCGGCGCCGGAACCGGGACGGCAGGGGCGATGGCGGGGGCCGGCGAACGGACAGGAGCGGGCGCCGATACGGGTGAGGACAAGGGAGACGGGGCCGCGACCGATACAGGGCCCGGTGTCGCGGCGGACGGAGCCACACCCCCTGCCGGCGCTGCCGGATCAATCGGCCGGGCCAGGATCGGCGTCTCCGGAATCAGTCCACCCTCCTTGAGAACTTGTGGAATTTCCAACATCGCCTGGCATTTCACACAGCGCACCTGCTTGACGATCTTAATGGTTGCTGCCCTGAGTTTCAATTTTGCACTGCAGGCGGCACATTGAAGAATCGGATCCACACTCACCATGATAATTCATCTCCTTGTTGCTTATTGTGCGACTCCCGGATGACAACACCACCACTATAGGAAAATGCCGTTACAAATCAACCTTAAGAAACCTGCCGATTGCGCTGGCCGCATTCTTCCCATCCTGCATGGCGCGAACCACCAGCGACGGTCCATCGGTCATATCCCCCGCCACGAAGACCCCCTCCACCGAGGTGGCGCTCCCCGCGTGCCGGCTGACGAAACCCCGTGAATTCAGCGCAATCCCGATTTCATCCAGCAGCGCCTTCCGTCCGGGACCGACAAAGCCCATGGCCAGCAGGACCAGATCCGCCTTGACCGAAAACGCCGTCCCTGCCTGTTCTTCCGGAACCGGACGGGAGCCGCCCTCCGGAAACACCCATTTGACCTCCCCGCCATTCAGTCGTTTCACGACACCGCCATCCCCGCTGAACGAAAGCGTGGAGACCGACCAGCGGCGGTTACAACCCTCGAGGTGACTGCTGGAGGTACGCATCCGGTTCGGCCACTCCGGCCACGGGGTCGATGCCGGGCGCTCATCCGGAGGCCGGGGCAGTATTTCAAACTGCGTCACACTGAGCGCCCCCTGCCGGATGGACGTCCCGACACAATCCGATCCCGTATCCCCCCCGCCCACAACCACCACGTGTTTCCCCTTCGCGGTGATCGGCTTGAGACCCGAGATATCCTCACCGCCATTGATCATGTTCTGCCGCGTAAGAAAATCCATGGCGAACTCGATCCCGGCAAGATTCCTGCCCTCGATGGCCAGATCGCGTGGCTGGCGGGCACCGCCTGTAAGCAGGACCGCGTCAAAACGCTGGCGGACGTAATGAAACGAGATGTCGCGCCCGACCTCGACACCGGTCTCGAATACGATGCCCTCCTGCTTCATCAGCGCGATGCGCCGCTCAATCACCCATTTCTCCAGTTTGAAATCCGGAATGCCGTAGCGGAGCATTCCGCCCGGGTACCGGTCGCGCTCGTACACCACGACATCCAGACCTCCCTGGTTAAGCTGCTGCGCCGCCGCCAACCCTGCCGGGCCCGAGCCGATAATGGCGACACGCCTGCCAACGCGGCGGGATGGAATCCGCGGTTGCATGAATCCTCGCTTGAAACCGTTCTCGATGATGGTCAGCTCGATCTGCCGGATCGCCACCGGGTCACGGTTGATACCGCAGACACAGGAGGCCTCGCAGGGTGCCGGGCAGATCCGGCCCGTGAACTCCGGGAAGCTGCTGCCGTCGAGCAGCAGCTCAAGCGCCTCCTGCCATTGCCCGTGATAGACCTGGTCATTGAACTCGGGAATCCGGTTGAATACCGGACAGCCCACCGCGCTGCCTGCCCCCTGGCAGAACGGAATCCCGCAATCCATGCAACGGGAGGATTGCTCACGAAGCTCCGCTTCCGCAAGACCCTTTTCCACCTCGCGGAAATCCTGCCGGCGCTCCTCCGCGGGACGATACCCCGGATCCATCCGCTTAACCTCGATAAAACCACGCTCTCGATGTCGCATACCGCCACCCTCTCCAGAAACCAGGTCTGCTATTCCTACCCTAGGATCGTCCCCCGTCATGCCGGACGTCATCGCCCGCTGCTACTGCCGAACCACTTCGCTGCGCACCGTCTCCGCATCCTCGCGGCTGAGGCGACCCAGCGCCTTCTTATACTCCATCGGAAACACCTTGATGAACCGCGGCACGGCCCGTTCCCAATCGGCCAGGATCGCTTTTGCCTTCGGGCTGTCCGTGTAGTGGATATGATTCTCAAGCAGGGCCCTCAGCGCTACCCGGTCATCCTCACTGGACACCAGCTCTAGATCCAGCGTTTCCAGATTGCAATTATTGTCGAAGTTCCCTCTCTCATCATAGACATAGGCGATGCCACCGCTCATGCCGGCACCGAAATTGACCCCGGTCGCACCGAGGATCACCGCCACCCCGCCCGTCATGTATTCGCAGCCATGATCGCCCACCCCCTCCACGACCACCCGGGCTCCGCTGTTGCGGATGGCGAACCGTTCTCCCGCCTGCCCGTTCAAATACGCGTCCCCGCTGGTCGCGCCGTAGAACGCCACATTCCCCGCAATCATGTTCAGCGACGGATCGAAATCGGCCGTCGCATAGGGCCGCACGATAATCCGCCCCCCCGAAAGCCCCTTGCCCAGGAAATCGTTGGCCTCGCCTTCGAGGATCATCGTCATTCCCCGCGATGCGAAGGCACCGAAACTCTGCCCCGCCGCCCCGCAATACCGCAACGTCACGGTATCGTCGGCAAGGCCGGCGCTGCCGGACCGCCGCGCGATCTCACTGGATACAATGGTCCCGGCCGTGCGATGGACATTCCGGATCGCCAGATCCTTGCGAATGGTTTGTCCGGCATCAAGCGCCGAGCAAATCTCATCAAAGTAGGTGAAGTCAATGGAGGATTCCAGTCCATGCTCCTGTGCCTGCGTGCAGTAGCGATCCGCTGCCGGCGTCTCCGTGTACAGCAGGATCCGTGAGAAATCCAACCCCTTCGCTTTCCAGAAATCAATGGCCGGATTGACCTCCAGCAGGTCACTGCGGCCCACCATCTCATCAAGGGTCCGCAATCCGAGTGCCGCCATGATCTCGCGAAGCTCCTCGGCCACCATCATCAGGAAATTAACCACATACTCCGGTTTCCCGGTATACAGCTTGCGCAGCTCCGGATCCTGCGTCGCCACCCCGACCGGGCAGTTGTTCGTGTGGCACTTGCGCATCATGATGCAGCCGCAGACCACCAGCGGCG
>CAZGBW010000304.1:0-3671 GCA_964523995.1 uncultured Victivallales bacterium
CCACCATCGTATCCGCCGCACCGGGCGCCATGATGTCCTGGTGCAGGAAGACCGCCTCGCCCTTGCCGGCAGCGGTCACCGCACGCCGGTTTTCCTCGGTAATCTCGTCCGCCGAAAAGGAGGCCACCCTGGCGCCGCGGGCCACCAGTTCCCTGACCATTTCCAAACCGAACCCACTGCTGCCGCCGGTCACAATCCCGGCCTTTCCTTCCAAACTTGATTCAAATGTATTCATACGATCCTCCACATGCGCACACCTCCATGAAAAAAGGCGATCCTATTATCGCAAAAGCTATCATGCTGGCATGCGCCTGACAAAAACGAAAGATCAGGCACTGTGCAGTTTGCATCAAAAGCACTGCATATTGATACACATAACCCTCCCTCAATTACCGATGCCATCCCAGATGGGGAACCCTCAGGTTGTCGACATCGGACAATGCCTTGACCGGGTAATCCTCCTTGTGAGGCTCTTGCAAACCCCATAGCCTGCCTTTTCCACTGATTTCACCCAGCCCTCGATCCACCGCCACAACTTCGCTTCAGGGACGGCCTGCCAGATAACCCCAGACATAGAGCGCCGGTGCCATCGACTGATGCACGGTGTTCTCGTTCACCATCGGCCAGCTTTCCACGTCCCAGTACGACTCTTCGATCGGCCAGGTCTCCATGTCAGGCGCAGACGAGTGTGCCGTGACAAACCATTGCTTCACCCAGGAGTCCGTTGGTCCCATCTTGTTCAAGCCGTAAACGGTATAGCCGCTGTACGGTTGCGGGGTGTGCATCGCCCAACGCGAGCATTGCAGCGGGAACTCCGGGGAGCGGTGGCCCAGGCGCGTGGTAAAGGTCATATTCTGCGGATTGGCGCCCACGCTGAACAGGCTGGAGCGAACAGCGTACGCAAGATAACGCTCATTTTTAGTGAGAAAATGAGCCCTGCAGAGGGCCTGTCCCCAGGGCGCGGCGTTGATGCTGAGGATCAAGGGAAATCCCGGGTCGCCATGGGGGCCGGTCCACATATAGCCCATGCCGTCCGAATATCTGATCTGTCGGGCGGCAATGGCTTCGATGCCGGCAAGCGCATTGGCGCGGAGCGCGGGCTCGGTCATCTCCGCCGGCAGGGAAGCATACAGGAAAGCGGCTTCCTCCTGCATGCCCTTCTGCCATTGCGCCGCAACGGGCTCCGCGCGAAAAACGGCCGTCTCTTCGGCAATCCGTCGCCAGGCAACATCTTTTGTAACCCGATAGAGAGCCACCGCCGCCAGATTGCGGCAATCCTTGAGCTGCCAGTCGCCCTTGGGCGCAAAGTAGTCGGGGCGCCCGGCAAACTCCTTTTCGGCCCAGAGCATGGCGCGCAGCGCGGACTGCTGGTAATCCACTGCGGTCTCTTCCCTGCCAAGATTCCTGAGCACAAAGGCCGCACGAGCCGCCGAGGCCGCATAATTCCAGCAGGATTCCGGGTCCGGCGCAAAGACATAGCGCGTCAGACTGTCGAGAAACGCCGGCTCGCCCGGCTTGGGATGGCCGTTGGTCTCAATGCCGCCATAGATCCCGCCATCCTCGCGCTGGGTGCGTTTGTACAGGTTGATACCCCACAGGGCTTCGTCCAGAAGGTCCGGCAGATCATTGTCCGACTCCGGGATCGGCAGCTTCACGCTTGTGTAATACTCGGGGAACAGTTCCAGCAGTTCCAACATGTTGCGGCTGCAGACCAGATGGGCCGTATGGCGGTCATAGTCGCCTGCGTCATAGTATTCACCCCAGGCGTTGGCAACCTTGCGACCTGTTTTCCATTCCTCAAACTTGCCGTCATCCATGACGTCTTCGTGGCGCTTCCCGGTCTCCATCCTGATATCGTGCCGGGATTTGGAGAGTTCCCAATAATCCTCGCCATTGTCGGGATGGAAGGCGCGCGGCTGGTCCCAATCGGCCCAGGGCGCTTTCCATTCCTGACCGGCGCGCTGGTGGAAGAACCCGCGCAGGGAGTTCCTTGTGGCCGTCGTCCAGGCCTCGCGGTTCACCTGGAACGGGAAAGAGCATCCGACGCCCTCGACATACAGGACATACTCCCCTTCCTGGTTGAAGGTTGAGAAATCGCAGACATACACATCCGTCAACGAGTAGTTCTTTCCCTTCGCATGGACGCCGAAACTCGGACTCTCCTTCTTCAGGCGCAACACAGTTTTTCCCTGGAACACCTCCGTCCGGGTCCTGGCCTCCAACAGCTTGAACGTCAGACCTTCGGCATAGTTGACCGCCCCTCCGGTACCGCTCCAGTAGCTGAGAAAACCAAGTTTCGCCGGATCATCCGGACGGTAGCCGATATGGGAGACATGGACGGCCTCCGAGCGCAGGCGCAGCGGATCCAGGAGGAACTCCTGCTTCATTTCGTACTGCCCGAAGTCCAGCACATACTTTCCGTCCGCCAGCGGCTTGTCGAAGACCAGGCAGTACCAGTTGTCCCGCATCTGCTTTCCCGCGCCGCCCACCGGCTTCTGCTTGAGCCAGACCGCCTTCGGCTTCCACGCCTGGCCGGCGGCCTCCGTCAGCGTCCAGGTTGCCGGAGTCAGGGCCAACTGCCGGTTGAGCGGACGGCCCGTGAACGAATCCTGACCAAGCTGCACATGAAGATTGTTCTCCGGCCCGACCACGTTCCCAACCTTCTTTCCGTTGCGGAACAGCTCCCGCTCCATTACCACTCCGTCCTTTCTTGTCTTCTTCGCCCGTATCTCATCGCCCGCCGCCTTCACATAGGGTTCCAGCTTGCCCCAGGTCCGTTGGAACTCCCGCAGTTCCACGCTCAACACAGTGGGTTGCAGCAGACCAACATTGACTACGGTTGGCGTCGGCCCCTGGAAGCCCTTCAGATCTTCCTGCGGCAACATCGCTGGTTCGACGTCCTCCCCCGCGGCGACGGCTAACTCGTCCAGCCAGACCTGTCCTTTGCCGCTTACAGTCAGAATCATCATAATATGACCAGCCGCTTCCGGCACGGTAATGGCCTTCTTGAACTCCTTCCAATCCCGTATATTTCCATCCAGCGAAAGCACATGCTGCCAACCACCGACCGGTGGACCGTTCTTGGCCAGAGCCATCACGCCCAACGCCCCGCCCGTTATCTCCCCGCCCACACGAATGGAACCATCAGGAAGCTCCAGCCCTTTTCCTGCTCCACATACGCACATGAGAACGCCGGCAAACAGCGTTCGGCAGCCGAGACAATTCCAGAACATGTTTGGACTCCTGGTTTTGGTTTGGCGTCAAGTTAAGAGAAAGTTTGACTACACGTGTAGTATGGAATGGATAAGAAATCGCTTTTCTGGCGGTACGGGCACACGCTCGTTGAGACCGGCCTGAAACATCGTTTTCATAATGGGAAGCATGCGGAAAGCTGGCGAAAAGGTCAAGATCGGGAACCCTCATTTTGAAGCGCTGAGGCCGGTCTGATCATCTGTCGATTTCTCGTAAATACTCCATGCACCTCTCGCGGAAGGCGGCGTCGCCCATCCAGTCCGCCGGCGGCTCATTCCTGCCCAGCTCAATCTGCCGGTTCACGCCCTCCAGGAACTCCAGCGCCGCCGCGGCCGCCGGATCGCCCGACCTCGCCTGCGCGCGGTTGAAAAGCGTCACGGCAAAACGGAAATCATCGGCGCCTTCGCGGCAACGGGCCA
>CAZGBW010000305.1:0-3607 GCA_964523995.1 uncultured Victivallales bacterium
CGTCGGTCTGGCCCGTGGTGCTGGATGTGATGAACCGCCGGGTGCAGGGCGAGACCCTTGCCGAGGCCGGCCGTTTCATGCGGGAGAATCACATTGCCGCCAGCGCGGCGGTCCGGTCGAAGGAGGTCCTGCAGGGGCTCCTGCTCTTCGGCCCGCGCATTTCCGGCAAGGTCTACGGGCTGACCGAGCAGCAGGTCATGCAGGCGGCAGCGGACCAGTTGGCCGTGGCGGTGGAGAACGCCGTGCTGTACACCGAGGTGCAGGACGGCAAGATCTACAACGAGATCCTGCTGGACAACCTGGTCAATGGCGTTGTCGCCTGCGACGCGGCCGGGAAGACGACGGTGTTCAACAAGGAGGCGGAACGGATTACCGGGCTTTCGAGCCGGAACATGGTTGGCCGGGGGGTTGATCGGCTGCCGGATCCGTTGCGTGCGGTGCTGGCGTCGGCGCTGGAGGGTGGGCTGGACATCCGCAACCGGGATATCCTGCTGCGGAACGCGGCGGGGGATCCGGTTCCGCTGCAGGCCGGTTGCGGTGTCTTTCGCGGGCACCGCGGCGGCATATCCGGTGCACTGCTGGTGTTCAGCGATATGACCCTGGTCAAGCGGTTGGAAACCCAGGTGCGCCGGACAGCCCACCTGGCCAGCGTCGGCACGCTTTCCGCCGGCATGGCGCACGAGATCAAGAATCCGCTGGTCACGGTCAAGACCTTTGCGCAGCTTCTGCCGGAGAAGTTCGACGACGAGGAGTTCAGGACCTCCTTTGCCGAGCTGGTGGAGAAGGAAGTGAACCGGATTGACCGGATCGTCAATCAGCTCCTGAAGTTCGGGCGGCCTTCCAAGGCCCAGCTTATCCATGTTTCCCTCAGGGATGTGCTTGAACAGTCGCTCCAACTGGTGCAGGTCCAGGCGGAGAAGAAGGGCGTGCGGATTGATCGCGAGCTGGATGGCGGCGACATTGCCGGCGATCCGCGGCTGCTGGAGCAGGCGTTTATCAACTTCTTCCTCAACGCGATCGAGGCGATGGAGGCGGGGGGCACGCTCACCGTCAGCACGACCCTTGTCCATCAGCCGCTGCCGGTGACGTCGGTCTTTGAAAATGCCTATCCGGACCGACATTACTTGGTCCGAATCGAGGATACGGGCATCGGCATCAGCGAAGAGGATCTCCCGCAGGTGTTCGATCCCTTTTTCACGGCCCGCAAGCGCAATGGGACCGGGCTGGGCCTTTCCGTGGCGTACAGCATCATCCAGGAGCACGGGGGCGGGATCGATATCTCCAGCCAGCTGGGGGTCGGCACGACCTTTCATGTGATGTTTCCCGCGTTGCAGGAGGATGCCCTGCGGATGCTGAGGACGGAAGTGGTGGAGGAGCCGGCCGAACCTGTTAAATAGAGATCGGGGGGATGTATGAGCGAGGATGGCTTCAAGGGCATAATTCTGGTGGTGGATGATGAGCTCGGACCGAGGGAGAGTCTGCGGTTCCTGTTCAAGAATCAGTACGAGGTCATCTGCACCTCCGGTGTGGACGAGGCGGTTGCCGCCTTCAAGCGGAAGACGCCGGATGTGGTGCTGATGGATATCAAGATGCCGGGCAAGACCGGGATTGACGGGTTGCGGGAAATCCGACAGATGGATGCGGACGTCTCGATTATCATGCTGACCGGTTTCGGGTCCCTGGAAACGGCGCAGGAGGCGATCCGGTTCGGGGCGAGCGATTATGTGAAGAAGCCATTTGACACGGTCGAGATGCGCGAGATCGCGCAGAGCCACATCAACAAGACGCGCATGCGCCGAGGCCGGCAGGCGGCGTACGACAACCTCCGGATCATCAATGAGCAGCTTCAGGCGGAGCTTTCCAGCAAGGAACACCTGGCAGAGCTTGGCCAGGCGACCTCGGAGTTTGTGCATGACATCCGGAATCCGCTGACGGTGATCTGCGGGTATGTGAGCCTGCTGATGAACAACATCAAGGATGGGCCGGCTCTGGAGTCCGGGTCGTCGGACACGGAAAAGACGCGGGAATACCTGGAGCAGATGGAGAAGAGCGTGCTGCGCTGCCAGGAGATGTCGCAGATGTGGCGGGATCTGACGGTGCATGGCGGTGACGCCCGTTTCGAGCCCTGCTCGATGCTGGCGATCCTGCAGGAGGTTTGCGATACGCTGCAGGGGATGCTCCGGAGTGCGCGCGCCGGGGTTGACCTGATAGCGCCGGATGGCGATCTGCGTATTTCCGGAGATAACCTGCAACTCTACCGCGCGTTCCAGAACCTGGGGAGCAACGCGATCCATGCCTTGCCGAAAGACGGCACCGGGCGTCTGGTGATCCGCCTTTCCAGGGAGGGGCAGATGGCCCGGATCGAGGTCCTGGACAACGGCTGCGGCATCCCGGCGGACAAGCTTGAGTCGGTCTTCCAGCCCTATGTGTCCTCCAAGAAGAAGACCGGCGGCATGGGGATCGGCCTGTTCATCACCAAGAAAGTCATCGAGAAACACCGTGGTAGCATCCGGTTGCAGAACAGGCCGGAGGGGGGGATTGCCGCGATCGTGGATCTGCCGGTTCCGGCAGGTTCCTGATGCTGGCGGCTCTTCCGTGCGCGTTGTCGTCAGTCGCGGTTCTTCATGTTGAGCCGCTCGCGGAGCGACTTGCCGTCGATGGTGATCTGCTCGAGCATGACCTCCGGATTGTCGGCGATATTCCTGAGAAGGCTTTGCGTGATGGCCTGCCGGATATTGACGTCCGGCGCTTCCAGTGTTCCCCGGATCGGAATGACCAGGGTGACCGTCGCGGGCAGGGTCACGCGCTTGTTCTTCTCCCGGAGTGATCCGGTCAGTTCGGCGTTGCGGAGAGTGGCCGTGATGGAGGATCCGCTCGCGAAGATGCCCTCACGCACGTCCAGTTTCATGGCGATATCTGCCGACTCGCTGGCCACGCCCAGAGTTTCCGCCAGATCCCCCAGCTCATTGAGATTCACGTTGAGGATCTGGCCCTCGGCGGTCAGGCTGGCGGTGGCCGGGTGGGTCAGCGGGGCAAGGCGGGCCTCGATATCGGCGGCGAAGGCGCCGGGGTGGCTGGGGGACGTGCTTTTCAGCTTCAGCAGTCCCCATGCTTCCGGGGGAAGGTCGCCGTAGGTGAACAGGTCCTCGGCGAGGAGTGTGAGATCGAGTACCAGCCGTGAGGGGTTGATCCCGTCCCGGGTTCGGTCCTCGTAGATAAAGGCTGCAGATAAATCGGCCTTCCCCAAGGCGATTTTCGGCAGGGATGACGGGCGGGGCTCGGGAGTCCCGGCAGGGGGCTTGATCTCTGCCGAGGCGGGGGGTGGCTCGACCATCGGAGGTTCGCCGGGGGGCTGTAAGCCGCCACCGGGCAGGAGGATGCGGCCATCCGCCTGCCGGACGATCGTGAAGCGGGCGTTCTTGAGCGTGAGGTCCCGGATGTAGACGATCTTCCGAAACAGGCTCACCCATCCGATGGACGCCTTGGCCCGGTCAATGGACAACGCTGGCGGTTGGTCCGGGTTGTCCGGCAGGCGGGCTGTCAGGCGGGATACGCTGGCGGCACCGGCAAAGAGGTTCACGGATGCGCGTTCAATGCCGATATCGAG
>CAZGBW010000306.1:0-3601 GCA_964523995.1 uncultured Victivallales bacterium
GGTTGATGCGGTAGCTCAGGGTGGCCTCGCTGCGGTCGGGGCGGATGCGCACGATACAGAGCTCGACGATGCGGTCGGCTCTCGGGCTGGTGCCGGTGGCCTCGAGGTCAAAGAAGGCGAGCGGGCGGTCGAGCTTGATATTGAGCATGGGTAATTCCGGTTGAGGTTTAGAACGATAAAGCCTTGCGGGCTTCCTGCCGCAGGGCCGCATCGGCGAGAACTAGCGCGGCCATGGCCTCCACGATCGGCACGGCGCGCGGGACGACGCAGGGATCGTGCCGGCCCTTGGCCTCGAGCCGGGCGGCTTCCCCCTCGAAGGTGGCGGTCTCCTGCGGGCGCCCGATCGTGGCAGGCGGCTTGAAGGCGATGCGGAAGAACACGGGTTCCCCGTTGCTGATGCCGCCCTGGATGCCGCCGCTGTTGTTGGTGGTGGTCCCCAGTTTCCCGTTCCGGAGGACAAAGGGATCATTGTGGGCGGACCCGCGCATGGCGGTACCGCCAAAACCGGAGCCGAATTCGATACCCTTCGTGGCCGGAATCGAGAGCATCGCATGGGCGAGCATCGCCTCAAGCTTGTCGAAGACCGGCTCGCCCCAGCCGGGCGGCAGGTGGCGGCAGACGCAGGTTACGATGCCTCCCGTGGAGTCGGCTTCATCGCGCACGTTCTGGATGAGGGTCGTCATGCTGGCGGCGGCGAGGGGATCGGGGCATCGCACCGGATTCCGGTCCACTTGCTGGCGGGTGATCGTATTCATGTCCACAGGACCGGCCTCGATGGTTCCGGCGGCACTGACCCAGGCCACGATATCGATCCCGTACTTCTCTCGCAGCATCTTTTCGGCCACGGCACCGGCGGCGACACGGCCGATGGTTTCCCGAGCACTCGACCGTCCACCGCCGCTGGATGCCTTGAGACCGTACTTGGCCATGTAGGTGAAATCCGCATGCGAGGGGCGGGGGATGTTCGCCATGCTGCCGTAGTCCGCGGGGCGCTGATCACGATTGGCGATGAACATGGAAACCGGGGTCCCCAGCGTGATGCCGAATTCGGTGCCGGACTGGATGGTGACGCGGTCCTCCTCATCGCGTGGTGTCGCCAGTTCGCTCTGGCCGGGACGGCGGCGGTCGAGCTGCGGCTGGATGTCCGCCTCGGTCAGTTTCATGCCGGGCGGTATGCCGTCCACGACGACACCGACGCCCTTGCAATGGGACTCGCCAAATGTGCTGATACGAAAAAGGGTGCCAAACGAACTGGACATGGGTCTTCTCCCGCGCGCGTTGAATAACCGGAACGTCTCCGGACCTCACCTGCTGCTGCGAGGTTAAGCCATTCCGGAGCGATGTCAAGACTCCGTTCCCGCATCCCGGAAAAACACGGGCGGGTTGATTTTTCGCCATGGGTATGAGACATTGGGTCGATGGCTGGAAAATACACAAGGGAACCGATGGATGACGCCACGGGATGGCATGGGGTACGGGCGTTGCTGCCACTGGCGTTGCTGCTGGCGTTGCCGACACTCCTCCTGCATTTTTTTGGATTGGCGGATGGACAGCCCGATGCCGGCCGCTCGGCGTTCCGGTGGATTTACGCGCAGTGGCTGGAGTCGGATGGTGATTTCACGCATGCCTGGCTGATGCCGTTGATCAGTCTCTGGTTTGTCTGGATGCGGCGGCGGGACATCGCGCTGGCCCCGCGTCGCGCACAGGGGTGGGGGGTGGCCTTGTCGGTCCTCTGCGTTGTCGCGCTGTGGGTGACGATCCGGGCCCAGCAACCGCGCCTGACGCTGCTGGTGTTCGCCGCTCTGCTATGGGTGGTCCCGTATGCGCTCTTCGGCTTTCCCGTTGCACGGCTGCTGGCGTTTCCCGCCCTGTATATCGGCCTGTGTTTCGGCGCCTTCTATCTGCTCGTGGTCACGTTCAAGCTGCGACTGATGGTCAGCATCATCAGCGCGGTGCTGCTGAACGGGATTGGCATCGCCACCGAGCGGGTGGGGACGGCGCTCTATTCCACGGCCGGAGGCGGTTTCCAGTTCGATGTTGCCGATCCCTGTAGCGGACTGCGTTCCCTCGTGGTCATTACGGCGCTGTGCGCGCCCTATGCGGTGCTAAGCCAGCCCAGGCTGTCGGGGAAGTGGCTGCTGTTCATCTGCTCGATCCCGTTTGCGGTCATCGCGAATATCTCGCGAATCCTGATTCTGGCCATACTGGCGATACTGGTCAGCCAGGACTTGGCTCTGCGATTCTATCACGACTTCGCCGGATACCTGGTTTTCGGCATCGCGGTGCTGCTGACGGCAGTGACCGGCCATTATCTCAAGCGCCTGTTGCCGGGTGAGGTGCCGGGCGGCGGAGGCCGCTCCGGCCAGGGTGCCTCCGGAGTCGCGCACCAGGGCGGACCCTGCGGGGCGGTGGGGGAAGGGCACCGTCGCGCGGTGTGCGCCGCGGTCATGGCCCTGGTATTTGCGTGCGCGCTGGGGCTGATCGGGATGGACCGCCCCGCCGTTCTTGAAGAGCGGGCAGCGGTCGAACTGCCGGAGGTGCTGCCCGGGTATACCGGCGATGCGCTGCGCTTCTGCCAGAATGACCAGTGCATGGCGGCCTTTCTCGCGTCGCGTCTCGGACCGGCGGCGGTCTGTCCGCGCTGTGGCGGGGCGGATCTGCGGGATACCTCGCTGGCGGAGCGGACCATGCTGCCGGGCGATGTGGAGATCGTCAAACGGCATTACGACGGGGGCTCGCGTGCCTTTGATGTCTCGATCGTGCGCTCCGGGATTTCCCGTTCCGGTATCCATCGCCCCGAGGTCTGCCTGGTGGCGCAAGGCTTCCGGATTGTGGACGAGCGGATCGTGGCGGCGGAGTCGGACGGTCGGTCCTTTGCGTTCTCCCGGTTGCGTGCGATGAACGATGCCGGGTTATCGCTCACCTATGCCTATTGGTTCCGGAGCGGCGATTTCGAGACGGCGAGACATTCATCCCGCCTGTTCCGGACCGCCTGGGATGGCGTGACGCGCAATCTACGCCGGCGCTGGAGCTATGTGGCGGTGACCATGCGGATGGATCCGGCGATGGGCGAGGAGCGCAATCTCGCCGCGCTGGATGCGTTCCTGGTGGCGCTGCATGCACATCTGGCCGGCGCGAAAAACAGCACAGCAATCAAATAGAATTGCCATGCGGCGGGAGACGGTCTAGATTCCCCGCGTTCCTGACAATCACGTTATTACAGGATGGCGGTTGATCCGCCGGCAAGCAGGGGATGTAATCATGGAAAAACTGAGAGCAGGTGTTATCGGGCTGGGGATGGGGCGGAGTCATATTGACGGTTACCAGTCGCATCCGGCGGTGGAGGTGGTGGCGATCGCGGACACGGATGCCGTGAAGCTCGAGGATATCGGCAACGCCAAGGGCATCAAGGGCCGGTACACCTCTGCCGAGCAGATGCTGGCTTGCGAGAAGCTCGACGTGGTGAGCGTCGTGACCCCCAACAAGTTCCACAAGCCGCTGACGCTGGCGGCGCTGGCGGCGGGCTGCCACGTGCTTTGCGAGAAGCCGATGGCCATGAACGCCGACGAGGCGCAGGAGATGCTGGCGGCGGCGAAGAAGG
>CAZGBW010000307.1:0-1487 GCA_964523995.1 uncultured Victivallales bacterium
AAAGGGGTGACGTCGACATGATCACGGAACGTGAGAACACGCTGCGGGCGATTGAGTTCCGCCATCCCGAATGGATTCCGATCGACTTCGATGTCATGCCGTCCGTGGTGTTCCGGCACGGGCCGGCCCTGGCGGAGATGATGAGTCGGCATCCGCTGCTCTTCTCCCGCGCACGGGTGGAGGCGGTGGCCGCAACAGTACCCCCGTCGGGGCCGTGCCACGAGCGGCGCTTCACCGACGACTGGGGCTGCGAGTGGCTGGAGATCGAGGCCGGCATCCTGGGCCAGGTTGTGGGACACCCCCTGGCCGCCGGCTGGGAAGGGCTGTATCAGTTTCGCGTTCCCGACCCGGCTCGGCAGTGGGACTGGGCGCAGGTGCGTGCCTCCTGCCGCGCGGCCCGGGAGCGCGGCGAGCTGGTCAATGGCTACATGGACATCGTGCAGGGGGGATTCTTTGACCGCCTTCAGTTTCTGCGGGGCCTGGATAACCTGCTGGTTGATTTCATGGAGCGTCCGCCGGAGCTCGATCGCCTGCTCTCCCTTGTTCTTGATCACAATATGCGGCAGATCAGGCTGTGGATCGAAGCGGGGGTGGATATCCTGCATTTTCACGGCGATGTGGGCATGCAAACGGGCATGATGATGAGCCCGGATACGTTCCGGGAGGTTCTTAAGCCGGCATATCGGCAGATGTTCCAGGCCTGTCGTGAGGCGGGTGTGCATGTGAAGTATTCCTCTGACGGAAACCTGTTGGAAATCGTGCCCGACCTGATCGAGTGCGGCGTGTCGTACCACGATCCCCAGGTGCGAGCCTGCGGGATTGACGGGATTGCGCGAGCGTACGGGGGCAAGCTGTGTGCGATGGTGGACATCGATCAGCAGATGCTGCCGTTCGCGAGCCCGGACGAGATTGATGCGCAGATCCGCGAGATCGTGGAGAAAGTCGGGCGGCCGGAAGGCGGCCTGATGCTTTATGCCTGCCCGAGCGCCGACGTGCCGCTGGCGAACATCGAGGCGATCTGCACGGGCTGGGAACGGTACGGCGCGCCGGGTGCGTGATGGTAGGGCTTAATAAGGAGAATCTCGTATGCCTGAGTCAAAATGGAAAGACAGGACGTTGCCGGTGGAAGACCGCGTTGCGTGCCTCTTGGCCGAGATGACGCTGCCGGAGAAGATCCGGCAGACCACGGTGTATCCCTGGGTCGAGGTGGATTGGCGGCCTGGGATGGGACCGTGGATGTCCACGGATGGCGACTTCAATGCCGGGCGGGTCGCGGCAACGCTGGGGGACAACGCGCCTGGCGCGGTGCGCGGGTTCGAGAACCGTGGAGTAACGCCCGGTATTGCCCGTGAAGGAATCAGTGGGTTGGAGAACTTCCGCGATGCGGCAGACCTGACCAACCGGCTGCAGCAATGGCTGCGCGACCACACGCGCCTGGGCATCCCTGCGCTGGTGCTGGCCGACGCGTTTCACGGCCATCGCGGCGA
>CAZGBW010000307.1:1587-3594 GCA_964523995.1 uncultured Victivallales bacterium
TGGGGGAGCGGACGCTGCGCCGGCTCTACCTGCCGCCGTTCCGCGCGGCGATCCGGGCTGGCGCGCAAAGCATCATGGCCGCCTACAACACCATCGACGAACTTCCCTGCCACGCCGATCGCCGCCTCTTGATGGACATCCTTCGGGGCGAACTGGGCTTCACAGGGTTTGTGCAGTCCGATGCAACCGCCATCACCCAGCTCCACTGCCGCTACCACGTAGCCGGCAGCACCCGCGAGGCGGCAGCGCTGGCGCTGGAGTCCGGCGTGGACATGCAGAACTACGATTATGCCAACCCCGAATGGGAGACCGCTGTGGCGGAAGCCATAGCTCAGGGGGCATTGTCCATGGAGGCGCTGGACCGCGCGGTCGCGAATATCCTGCGGGTCAAGTTCCGCCTCGGATTGTTCGAGAACCCCTTCGCCCTGGAGGTCACCCCGATCGAGCTCGAGCGCCGGCGTGAAGAGGACTCCGGGTTGGCGCTGCGCGCCGCGCGGGAATCGGTGGTCTTGCTCAAGAACGAGCAGCTCCTGCCGTTGCGCAAGGACATCGGCTGCGTGGCCGTCGTGGGTCCGGCGGGCGCCCCCGCCCTGTTTGGAACATATTGCGACCCGCCGATCCGCGGCGCTTGGAATGTCGAGGATCCCGGCGGCGAAGGGTTGCTGGCCGGACTCCGCCGAGCGCTTCCCACGACCAGGATTCTTTGGGAACCGGGCTGCGCGTTTGCGGAGACGGGACCATCCGACAAGGTCCAGGCTATCACGCAATTCGACCACCTGGCGCGGGGGACCACAGGCGCCGACACCGGCGAGGAGGGCATCCGCCGAGCCGTTGAGGCCGCGCGCGCGGCCGACATCGTGATTGTCGCGGTCGGCGACCAGTTGTGGCTCACGACTGCCGAAGGCAAGGACAACGCGCTGGCTGTGCTGCCGGGGCGTCAGGCCGAACTGGTGACGGCGGTCGCCGCGACCGGCAAGCCCGTGGTGTTGGTGGTGTTTGCCGACCGTCCACTGGTGCTGACGCGCGAGGTTCAGGCCGCCGGCGCGGCACTGATGGCGTGGCAGCCGGGCTGGCGGGGTGGCACCGCCCTGGCCGAGATCCTGACCGGCCAGGTGTCGCCCGGCGGCCGGTTGCCGGTCACGCTGCCCGCGCATCCCTGCGTCTTGCCGCTCAGCCTGGATTCCGGTGCCCTAGGCGCAAGGCACATCGATTTGCCCGACAAAGTCCTATTCCCGTTCGGCCACGGCCTCACCTACACGAGCTTCACCTATCGCGACCTGTGCCTTTCCTGCGCGACGATCGGTCCGGCTGACAGTGTGGAGGCGGCCCTGACAGTTGAGAACACGGGAGACCGGCCCGGCGACGAGGTGGTGCTGTGCTGGGTCCGCCAGCCCATCGCCTCCGTTCCGGTGAATGGTCGGATGCTGCGGGGCATGCAACGCATCCATCTTGCGCCGGGGCAACGCGAAACGGTGAGGTTCCGGCTGGGGCCGGAGGAATTGGCAACCGTCGGCGTCGACCTACGCGAGCGGGTCGAGCCCGGCAGGCGACTCGTGGACATTGGTTCTCTGGAGGCAGAATTCGCGGTTGTTGCGGATCCATTCCATGCGGGGGAATGACATGAAGGACCTCCATTTCAAATTCTGGACCCCGGGGCATGCGTCGGCGGACGACAGTCGCACCTTTGGCTGCGCCGCGCACGGGTATGCGAACGACGGTGTCTGGCGGGAGCCGGGCGCGTTCGGTTCGGGAATCTGGCGGCAGGCGTTGCCCGGCGAATCGCTGGCCGGCACGTATGATGAAGTCTGGTCCCAACTGGACCGGGTCGCGTGGCGACCGGCTGCCGCCCTCATTCTCTTCAGTCACGCCAGGGGCATCGAAGCGTTCCTGGAGAAGTGGAACGTACGGTTCGCGGGCATGCCGGCGGCCGGCGGTGGCGCGGCGCTGGGGGCGGGACAGACCGCAGGCGAATTATTGCCCGCGGCGGCGGACGTCACCGTCCTGCTG
>CAZGBW010000308.1:0-3537 GCA_964523995.1 uncultured Victivallales bacterium
GGATGTGCTGCATCAGGGCGAGGATCTCAAAGCGCCAATCCGCCAGGCCGAAGAGCACGCCGATGCCGACATCGTCGATACCGGCCTCCATGGCGCGGTCAATCGCGGTAATGCGCCAGTCGTAATTGCGTTTCTTCCCGCCGACATGCACCTTGTCGTACGTTTCGTGGTGGTAGGTCTCCTGGAAAATCTGGTAGGTGCCGATTCCGGTGGCCTTGAGCTGCTTGAATTCCTCCACGGAAAGCGGTGCCACATTGACATTGACGCGGCGGATTTCACCGTTGTTGTGCTTCACGGAATAGACGGTGGCGATTGCGTCGAGGATATACTGGAACCCTTGGTCGGGGTAGGACTCCCCCGCCACCAGCAGGACGCGCTTGTGGCCCTGGTCAATCAGGATGCGGGTCTCCTGCGCTATTTCCGCGGGTGTCAGCGCCCGTCGGTGGATGGCGGTGTTCTTGGCGCGGAAGGCGCAGTAGAGGCATTCGTTGGCGCAGAGGTTGGATACATAGAGCGGCGCGAAGATGACCAGGCGGCGCCCGTAGATCTCGTCCTTGATATAGCGGGCGGTCTCGAAGAGTGCCGCCATCTGCCCCGGGTCGCTGATCGTGGTCAGGACGGCCACCTCGTCCGAGCCGATCCCCTTCATTTCGCGCGCATGCGCAAGGATCTCATACACGTGGCGTTCGTCGGGGGCGGCGGATGAGGTGAGAATCTGCAGTATATCATTTTCGTTGATGATCATGGTGGAGGGTCCCTCTCGTGCGGTTTGCAATACCAATGGCAGCGCATGCTACTAGAGCGATGCCGGTTTGTCTGTAAATAAATACGGTGCCTCTTTGGCTACAGGGGCACGGATTGAAATCACGGTGCGGTATCGGGAGAGGGATGAACGGGTTCCTCCCCGTCCGCGGAGGATGGTGCGGAGGATAGCCGGTTGCCGGGGGGAGGGGGGGATCCGTGCCGGTTGAGCTGTTCGACGGCTCGGTTGGATGAGGATGGATCGGCTTCGGCACTCTGCTTCCAGGCGGCGACGGCCTCGTCCATTTTGCCGAGCGCGGCCAGGATGTCGCCGAGGTGCAGCAGGATTTCCGCATCATCACCGGCGAGAAGACGAGCCCGGGTGACGGTCTCAAGAGCCAGCTCATGCTGCTTGAGCCGGAACTGGATCCAGCCCAGGGTGTCCGTGTAGGCCCCGTTATCCGGATCGAGTGTCAGCGAGCGCACGCTGTATTGGAGAGCCTGCTCGAGGTGGCGGTTTTCCTCCGCCCACATGTAGGCGAGGTAATTCAGGACACGGTGACTATCGGGATAAAGGGCAAGGCCTTCCGCGAAGACCGCTTCCGCTTCGGCGCTCCGGTCCAGTTGCTCATAGGCGGCCCCCAGGACCAGGAAATAGGCCTCCGCCAGAACGGGTGGAGTATGGGTGCCCGCCATCTTCTCCGACGTTTCCCGCGCGGAGCTGAACAGCTCGATGGCCTTTTCCGGCCGCCCCATCTCTGCATGGATGACGCCGATGGTGAAAAGGGTGTTCGGGGACTGCGCAAACCGTGTACGGGCCTTATCCAGCAGCGCCACGGCCTCTTCCATGCGGTCTTCGCGGATGACCAGCGCGAGGGCGGTAAACACCTCCGGCGGCGGGTCCGGCATTGCCAGTGCCGCCCGGAGCACGGCAGCGGCCTCCTCGTTCCGGTCTTCCGCCGAGTAAAGCTCCGCCAGGATCAGATGCACCTCGGGCTTGCGCACCTCGTCCCAGGCTTTCAGGACCTCCAGGCAGGAGATTGCCCTCTTGAAATCGTCCATGGAGACAAAAAGCCTGGCCTGGTCATAGAGGTAAACACCAACCAACTGGGGATGCTCGGCCTCTCGATGGCCGTGCTGGAGGGCGGCGAGGGCCTCGTCGTCCTTGGCCATGTGGAACAGGACCCCGGAGAGGGCAATGGTGACGGCGGTGGCCGTTGCATCAATCTCAAGCGCCTTGCGATAGAAGGCAATGGCGTCGTCGAACCGTTCGGCCGACTGGTATACGGACGCCAGATCCACCGTGCGCCGGTAGTCGGACGGGTCTGCGTGGTACGACGACTCCATCGCGGCGACCGCGGTCTGCGGATCCTTCCGATACAGCGCGCAGACGGCGATCCGCGAGGCCAGGTCGTGATTGCCGCGATCCGCAGCGAGTGCCTGACGGTAGGCCTCGAGTGCCAGTTCCGAATCCGGCCCCAGCTCATTCTCCAGGAGACGTCCCTGGGCAAAGTGTGCCAGCGCGGTGGCCAGCTCCGCATCATCCGGTTCAGACAAAGAAACAGCGCCACCCGGAGACCCGGATGCCGCCGCCTTATTCGCGCCGGTAAGGCAGCCTGACAGTATCAGAGGCAGGCCGCACAGAATGTAGAGCCATACCCGCATGATCAGCTTCCCGACCGCCTACTTCTTCTTGTGACGATCGGCCCTCATCCGCTTGCGGTATTTGTGCTTCGTCATTTTCTTGCGGCGTTTTTTCTTGATTGAACCCACTGTGGTCCTCCTGCTGCCTTGCTTATTAAGGGATTACCTTGTTTAAGGGAATCTCGATGATACCTTCCGCGCCAGCCTTTTTGAGGCGCGGTATGATTTCGCGAACAACGGCTTCGTCAATGACAGTTTCGATGGCACTCCAGCCTTCCGTCTGCAGGTGGCTGACGGTGGGGGCGTGCAGGGAGGGCAGGATGGCGGTAATGGGATTGACCGCTTCCGTGCGGGCATTGAGCTTGAGCAGCACCTTGGATTCCGCTGCCAGTGCTCCCCCCAGCAGCAGCATGAGCTGCTCGATCTTCGCCCGCTTGCCTGGAACGGCCCAGGCCTTCTTGTTGGCGATCAGGCGCGTTGTTGACGAGAGAATGGTTTCGACAATTCGAAGCTTGTTGGCGCGGAGCGAGGATCCGGTCTCGGTCAGCTCGACAATCGCATCCACCAGTTCCGGTGCCTTCACTTCGGTGGCACCCCAGGAGAATTCAACCTCGGCGGTGACGCCGTTCTTCTCCAGGTACCGGCGGGTGAGACCGACCGCTTCCGTGGCGATGCGCTTGCCCTCCAGATCCTTGACGCTCTGGATCGAGGAGTTTTCCGGAACGGCGAGGACCCAGCGAACGGGGCGGAAGCCCTGCTTGCCGTAGATCAGCTCTCCGGCCTCGACCACATCCGACCCGTTCTCGACAATCCAGTCGTAGCCGGTGATCCCGGCATCCAGCATGCCGAGCTCGACATAGCGGCTGATTTCCTGGGCGCGGATCAGGCGGGCCTCGATCTCGTCATCATCCACGCTGGGCATGTAGGAGCGCGATCCCGAGCTGACGGTAAAGCCCGCCTTGCGCATGATCGCGTAGGTTGCCTCCTGCAGGCTTCCCTTCGGTAGTCCTAAGATTATCTTCGTCACTCGCACCATCCTGAATTCCGTCCGGCGGCACGGGCTGCCCCGCCAAGACAATGTACTGAAAGCCTGGCATCATACCGATATTCGGCATCCGGTCAAAGCAAAAATATGTGATTTGATCGATTTCG
>CAZGBW010000309.1:0-3536 GCA_964523995.1 uncultured Victivallales bacterium
GATTAATGTGGAGTACCCAATAATGTGGAGCGGCGCTTGAAAATGGCTTGTCCTGGCACGTTTCGGCATCTGGCCACTCCACATTACTGAATCGGGTTGCCGCGTTCAAAGGGACTCCAACCACTTGATCAGGTCTTTCTCATCCCGCCACCCTCGAGCGCGCTGCTTTTGCGGAAGAAGCGGTTCGACCTTGGCCAACGCCTCGCGCTTGGCATCCAGATCAAGGGACAGATATTTGTTGGTTGTATTCACGCTGGTGTGTCCCAGCCAATTGGCAATTGTGCTTAGGTCTACTCCAGCGCGCAGCAAATGAATCGCCGTGCTATGCCGCATGCTGTGGGGATGGAGGCGCTTGCCATTCAGCGTGGGCGAGTCGGCCGCGGCGCGCTCGATGTGTTTGTTCAGGATCCACCGGATTCCGAAGCGTGAGAGGCGACCGTCGCGTTGGTTGAGGAATACGCCGCGCTTCTCATGTGGGCAGATTTCTTGTGCCTCCAGATGTTCTTGCAACAGGCGAGCCGTCTCGGGCCAAAGCGGGCACACCCGTTCCTTGCGGCCCTTGCCTCTCAGAAGGACACTCGGTGGCGGACTCAGGCGCAGGTCGCAAGCCTGGATGCCGACGATCTCGCTGACCCTCGCTCCCGTGTTGAACATCAAACTTAATAGTACAAAATCGCGGCGTCCGCCATTCGCCGATTGGTCGATTCCTTGAAGAACCGCCTTAATCTCACTGAAATCCAGGTGTTCTATCTCTCGTGTCTCCGTCCGCTTGAATGGCAGGTTGAGTATCCTCTGGGCCTGTGCCAGGTGGACGGGGTGATAGGCACCCAAGAATCGGAAGAAGCTGTGGATCGCACTCAATCGGACATTCCGGGTGCTCACATGGTTCTTCCTCCCCTCTTCCAGATTCTGTAAAAATGCGGTTACCTGATCCACGGTTAGATGTTCAACATCCAACAGGCATGGACTGGCCTGCTTTGCCGCGACGAATTGCAGAAGGAACTTCAGGCTATCGCGATAACTCAGGAGGGTGTGTGGACTAAAGGCCCGTTGCTTCGGAAGATAGTCGGTGAAAAAGCGGTGCAGAGCGTCGGCCAAAGTGCTTTGGGAGTCTTTCATCGGTCAGCCCCCCTTTCGGAGATCGCGCCCGCGTATTGATGGAAGCGCAGGCTCGCCGCCTCACGCAATCCAGGTGTCAGGTGGAGGTAATAATGGGTCGAACAGGGGCAGGCGTGTCCCATATAGGTGGAAAGATGCGGCAGCCTTGCCTGAACATCTCCACTTGCCTCATACCACCTTTGCAAGGCGGCAACGGCGAAGCTGTGCCGCAGGTCGTGAAGCCGGGGAGGGCGGCCCCGTTCATCGACGACACCCGCTGCCAGACACAACTGTTGCCAGTTTGAGATCAGGCCCGGCGCGCTGTAGCTTTTTTCCGGCGCCATGTGGTTGCCGCTCCAAATCAGAGCGCACTCGGGTTGGTCGGGAAGGTGGTGGCGACGCAGTTGGAGATAGTGACACAGTTCCCGGACAACCGAATCAGGCAACGGAATCAAACGCGACTTGTAGAACTTGGTGGCTTCGACACGAAGGACGTTCTGTTGGGGATCGAAGTGCCGCAGTTTCAACCTCAACAACTCGCCACGACGCAAGCCGCAACAATACAACAGGATCAACGCCATGCGGACCGTCGGTCCGCGCACCGGATTTTGATGCGACGGCAGCAGTTGCTCCACCGTCGCCAACACTCGGGACATGTCCGCCCCGGATACAAGGCGGGGAGGTCGTGCGGGATGAGGGTTGGGAAAGGTCGCAACATCCGGGACATGGAGATCGGGATGGGTCCGGGCGCAGTAGATCAAAAAGTTGCGAACGATTCGCAAGCGGTTGCGTAGGACTGTCGGCGTCAGGTGGGGCATTGTCCCGGCCCAGCGATGGAACATGTCAGAGCCGATAGTCTGAAGATTCGCACCATGAAGATGCAGGAAGTCATCCCAACCTCGTAGAATGACTTCTTCGCCGGAGTAGCGACGGCCCAAGGCCCGGCGGACAGCCAGATAGGTCCTCAGCAAATCGGCCAGGGGACTGCGGAAGCCCGCCACCGGCGGGCGTTCGACCGGATGTGCCGTCCGGATTTTGGGCAAGTCGCCCTTCCATCCGTCGGGATGTAAAGCGGCGGCCTCGCCATTTTCTGGAACAGGTAATCCAACTTCACGGAGGTCCTCCACAGCCAGGCGCAGATAGACCGCGGTGCTTTCAGGGTCGCGGTGCCCAAGCACACTTCCGATGGAGTCCATGGACGTGCCACGGTGAAGTAGATGCATGGCCAACGAATGGCGCAAGAAGTGAGTGCCGGTGTAAGGGATGTCCAAGCGGCCAAGACGTACCCTCTTTTCCAGAATATCATGTACCGCATAGTGGGACAATGGACTCATTGGGGCTCTTATGCGGAGAAAAATCTCGCGGTGCCCGGCTGCCGGGCGACCGCGCTGCAAATACCCCACGAGAACGTCCACAATCTCGTCGTCAAGGGGCAGCAGCAAGGATTGCTTCGTCTTGGATTGGGGGATTCGCAGGGTGCCGGAACGCCAGTCGATGTCGTCCAATTTCAGGGCGACCAACTCGCCGCTTCTCAACCCGTAACGGGCGGCCAGATAGAGAATGGTGAAATCGCGCAGACCTTCCGGGTTGGACTGGTCGATGGAACGGAGCAGCTCCGCCACTTTCTCCCATGGCACCGCTCGTGGCAACTGTTCGAGGCGGTAGGTGCGGGGCGTGTCGATCCGTTCATGCAAGGGCTGCCGCAGCGAGCCCTGAGCATGCTCGCGTTGCAGGAATGAGCGGATACTCGCCACCACGTGCTGCAGACTGGCGCGGTTATTGGTTTTCGAGGCCTCGCAGAGATACGCTTCGATCCGGTTCAAATCCAAGGTCGCCACGATCATGGGACTCTCATCGTATCCCAGAAACGCCAGAAAGGATTGCAACCGGTTCCGGTGGCCGGCAATGGTGCGAGCGGAAAGTCCCCGGACCTCCAGCAGATAGGAGCAGAACGCATCAAGGCGAAGCTCCGAAGGTGGCACCACCTCCGCTTCGCCCTCGGGCATCAACTGCCGCTCCCGAAGGAACCGGCCGAGAACGCGGGCGGATGATGCAACGTCGTAACGCCGGCCGCGGAAATGATCGTAGGCCTGACGCAGATCGGCTTGGCTCAGTTCATCGAGCGATTCATGGATTGTTTGGAGCCAATGGACGAGCCTGCTGAACGCCCGCACGAAATTGCAAATCGTGGACTCGGCGTAACGCTGGCACCGAAGCCAGATCAACAAGTCATCCAACAGCGGCCCGACGAATGGGAGTTGGCGATAGTGGGACCGGAGCCCCAACTGGAACTTCTTGGGATTGTTATCTGTGTTCATCCCCACCAGTAACCAAGCCGGGGGAATCATCCGTCAATAATGTGCAGTTCTCCGGGAGTCCAACGGCGGGAAATCAACCATTTTCAAGCGCCGCTCCACATTATTGGGTACTCCACATTA
>CAZGBW010000310.1:0-3519 GCA_964523995.1 uncultured Victivallales bacterium
AAGGCATGGCGAAGGAGTGCAATCACGGTATCGACTGGAAGGGCAATGATTGGACACCGGACAAGAAGGACACCGATGGCAAGCCTGTATTGGGTGCCCATCCTAACGCCCGTTTCACCGCGCCGGCGCGGCAGTGCCCGGTCATCTGCCCCGATTGGGAAGATCCCAGCGGCGTGCCGATCGACATATTCATCTTCGGCGGCCGGCGTTCAAAGCTGGTGCCGCTGGTCAGTCAGGCCTTCGACTGGGATCACGGCGTCTATATGGGTGCCACGGCTGCCTCCGAAGCCACGGCGGCGGCGCTGGATGCCAAGAAGGCTATCCGGCGCGACCCGATGGCCATGCTGCCGTTCTGCGGTTATCACATCGGCGACTACTGGCAGCACTGGTTCAACATGGGCACCAAGCTTGGATCCAAGGCTCCGAAAATATTCTATGCCAACTGGTTCCGCAAATCCCCCGAGGGAAAATGGCTGTGGCCAGGGTTCGGCGATAACGTGCGCGTCCTGAAGTGGATGTGCGAGCGTGTCGAAGGCAAGGTCGGCGCGGTCGAGACGCCGGTCGGCTATGTGCCGAAGGCTGGCGACCTGGATGTCAGCGGCCTGAAGATCAGCGAGGCCGAAGTGGCTGAACTGCTACGCATTGACGTGGACGGCTGGAAGGGTGAGGTTCCGGAGATCGAAACCTACCTCAACACCGCCGGAGCCCGCCTGCCGGCCCGGATGAAGGATCAGCTCAACGGATTGAAGAAGCGCGTCGGGCTGTAATGTGCCGTTGACGCGGCACACCGGAAGAATGCTTGCCAAGGAGGTGCTGCATGAAAGAGAGTATCGTTAGGGAAACACAACTGAAGGAACTGCCGCTTGTCAAGCGGGGTAAGGTCCGTGACGTCTATGACATGGGGGATGCATTGCTGATCGTGGCTACGGATCGCATCTCCTGTTTCGACGTGGTGCTGCCCACGCCGATTCCCGGTAAGGGCGTTTTGCTCACGCAAATGTCGACGATGTGGTTCGACCTTACGCGGAACATCGTTCGCCATCATCTCCGGTCCACGGACGTTCCCGCCGCGATCACGAACGAGAAGGACAGGCGGGAATTGCAGGGGCGCACGATGGTCGTGGACAAGGCGGACGCCTTGCCCGTGGAAGCCATTGTCCGTGGATACCTGAGCGGTTCGGCCTGGGTGGAATACCAGCGCAGCGGCACGGTATGCGGAATCCGGCTTCCTGCCGGACTCAGGGAATCGGAGAAGCTTCCGGAGCCCGTCTATACGCCGTCCACCAAGGCTCCGGACGGTGCTCATGACGAGAACATATCGTTTGAGGAAACGGTCGGGATTGTGGGTCAGCGGGTCGCCGAAGACATCCGCCGCGTGAGTTTGCGCCTGTATGCCGAGGCGGCGGAATATGCGCGCCGCCGCGGCATCATCATCGCCGACACCAAATTCGAGTTCGGCCTGGTGAAGGGGGAACTTACGCTTATCGATGAAGTCCTGACGCCGGATTCTTCGCGATTCTGGCCCGCAAGCCAGTATGTTGTCGGGAAGGGACAGCCCAGCTTTGACAAGCAATACGTCCGGGACTACCTGAACAGCATCGGATGGGAGAAAAAGCCGCCGGCGCCGAATCTGCCCGAAAAGGTCGTTCTGGAGACGACCGCCAAGTACCGCGAAGCGCTCCGCCTGCTGACCCGGCAGAACGGTTCGGATGCGACCGGAAGTCAAACGGACCAGGCTTTGCAGGCGAGCGCGTATATGGCGTGAGCCGGGGGTCATGTACGGACTTCGCCGCCGGGGAGAAAGCCGTGGAGTACCGGGAACCGTCTGGCGTCTTGTTGAAACGCAGGTTCGTCTTGCCCGCTATCGCACTCATTCAAATGTGCCTTGGCGGCGTTTATGCATGGAGCGTCTTCGTTCCGGGGCTGGGCACGGAATACGGACTGGGTGCCAGCCAGACCCAGTTCATCTTCGGCCTGACCTTCGGGACGTTCACGGTCTCGATGTTGCTGGCCGGCCGCTTGCTGCCCGCATGGGGGGCACGTTGGGTGGGAGTGCTGGGCGGGCTGCTGTTCGCTTGCGGGCAAGTAACCGCATCCGCTTCAGGTGGACACTTCGGCGGGATCGTGCTGGGGTACAGCCTGATCGGCGGTGCGGGCATCGGGTTCGGCTATGTGGCGGCCCTCACGACCGGGGTTCAATGGTATCCGAAACACAAGGGATTGGTCACGGGCGTGGCGGTCGCCGGATTCGGCAGCGGATCCGTGCTTCTTTCCACGCTGGCGATGTCCTGCCTGGAAGATGGATGGACGATCCTGGAGGTGTGGCACGCTATCGGATGGGTCTATGGGGCGGTCGTGTGTGCGGGATCACTTCTGCTGTTTCCTCCTCCCATCGACAGCAGGAACCCGGCCGTCAACATCAGCAGGAAAATGCAGCTGCTCAAGGATCCAGCCTTCCGCAACCTTGGCCTGGGTATGTTCTGTGGGACCTTTTCCGGGCTGCTGGTCATCGGCATGCTCAAGCCGATCGGTATCGCAAGCGGGCTTCCCTCCGAAACGGCTGCGGCGGCTATCAGTGCGCTGGCCGTAGGCAATACGACGGGACGCATCGCCTGGGGCTGGATATTCGACCGGATCGGTTACCCGGCCATTCCGGGTTCCCTGTTGTTTCTAGGCATTGCACTGGGAACCCTTATCGCGGCCGGAGTGTCGCCCGTCGCATTTGTGGTGGCCGCGATTCTCGTCGGATTCGGGTTCGGAGCCTGCTTTGTACTGTATGCCGCCCAAGTAGCCGCCCGCTATGGCGGGAGCGAAGTCGGGAGAGTGTATCCACTTCTTTTCCTGGCGTACGGGGTGGCTGGCATTAGCGGACCACTACTGGGGGGGATGCTCCACGATTGGACCGGCAGCTACCTATGGCCGATCACCGTAAGCGCCGCTGTAGCGGCGGCCGGGGCCTGGCGGACGGGGCGGCGGACAGGGGTTGTTCGGAAGCCCTGCGGGTAGCGAGAGCGTTTTCTTATGGCGCAGGCTCATGTCCCGTGCTACGGTGTTCCCATGAAAACCAAGGGACAGATGGAGGCCGAGATCAGCGATGCCGTGGTCAAATTCGAACGCGAGTACATGGGACGCGGCCCGGAAGAGACAAAAACGTACTTGCTGGACGACCTCATCATCGTGCGACTGCAAGGAGTGCTGACGCCTGCCGAACGGCAACTGGCCCGGAGCGACGCGGAGGGCAACGGCCGCGCCCTTATCAAGCAAGTGCGGATGGAACTGCTGGAAAAGGCGCGCCCGCTTCTCGAAACCATCGTCCGGGACATTACCAGCCAGACCGTCAAGAGCCTTCATACCGACATCAGCACCCTGACCGGGGAACGGGTCATTGTCTTTTCTCTTGCCGCACCGGTTGCACTTCCCGCCGAAAACACCTGAGCCGCCTATTGGCATCCGGGACTCTACCGGTGGTCGGGGCGGTGGGATTCGAACCCACGACATCCAGCTCCCAAAGCTGGCGCT
>CAZGBW010000311.1:0-3468 GCA_964523995.1 uncultured Victivallales bacterium
CCGGGAAGCTCCTTGCCTTCAAGGAACTCGAGGCTGGCACCGCCACCGGTGCTGATGTGGGTCATCTTCGGGGCGAGTCCGCTCTTGTTGACGGCGCTGACGCTGTCGCCACCGCCGATGATGCTCACCGAATCGCTATCGGCCACCGCCTGGCAGACTCCCGTCGTGCCCTGCGCGAACTTGGCCATCTCGAAGCAGCCCATCGGTCCGTTCCAGACCACGGTTTTTGCCGTCTTGATCGCGGCGGCGTAAAGCGCCGTCGTCTTCGGGCCGATATCCAGCGCCATCCAACCCTCGGGGATGTCGTTTCCGACCGTCTGCGTGGCGGCATTGCCGTCAAAGGCATCCGCCGCGATGTTGTCCACCGGCAGCAGGAACTTCACGCCCCGCTTCTTGGCATCCTCCAGCATCGCCCGCGCGTAGTCGAGCTGGTCCAGCTCGCACAGGGACTTGCCGATCTCATGCCCCTGCGCCTTGAGGAACGTGTAGGCCATGCCGCCGCCGATGATGAGCACATCCACCTTGGTCAGCAGATTCTTCACCACCGCCAGCTTGTCGCTGACCTTCGCGCCGCCGAGGATGGCGACGAACGGACGAGCCGGATTTTCCACCGCGCCGCCGAGATACTCGATTTCCTTCTCCATCAGGAACCCGGCCACATTCTCCTTCATGAACTTGCAGACCACCGCGGTGGACGCATGCGCCCGGTGCGCGGCCCCGAAGGCGTCGTTGCAGTAGATATCCCCGTAGGTGGCCAGTTTCTGCGCCATCGCCTTCTGCTTTTCCTTCAGCTCGGCCTTCTTCACGGCATAGTCCGCGTCGCTCATGCCGTCGGCCTGCTTGGCCTTGCCTTCCTCCTCCAGGTAGAAGCGGGTGTTCTCCAGCATCACGACCGTACCCGGCAATGCCGCCTTGACGATCGCCTCGGCCGCGAGGCAGTCGGGGGCGAACGCCACCTTGGCTCCCAGCACCTTCTGCAGATGCGCGGCCACGGGCGCGAGGCTGAATTCCGCCTCATAGCCCTTGCCCTTGGGGCGGCCGAGATGACTCATCAGCACCAGGCTGCCGCCTTTTTCCAATACATACCGGATGCTGGGCAGCGCCGCCTGCACGCGGGTGTCGTCGCTGATCACGCCGTTCTTGATCGGCACATTGAAATCCACCCGCATCAATACGCGGCGGCCCTTGATCTCCACATCACGAAGCGTCTTCTTGTTCATTGTTTTTCCTTTGATTAAAAAAGAAACGCGGCACCGCCGTTGCCGGCGTCACCGCGTTTCGGGTTTCGTTGCTGCGTCCTGAAACGCGGCTTCATGGGTTATTTCACGGTGTTCATGTGCACGATCAGGTCAATGAGCTTGTTGGAATAGCCCCACTCGTTGTCGTACCAGGACACCAGTTTCGCGAAACTCGGGTTGAGCATGATGCCGGCACCGGCATCGAACACCGAGGTGCGCGTCTCGTGGTTGAAGTCGCTCGAGACGACCTCGTCCTCGGTGTAGCCGAGAATGCCCTTGAGTTCGCCCTGGCTGGCCGCCTTCATGGCCGCCTTGATCGCCGCGTAGGCCGATTCCGTGTCCGCGCCCGCCGGCTTCACCAGCTTCACGGTCAGGTCCACGACCGACACGTTCAGCGTCGGCACGCGGAAGGCCATGCCCGTCAGCTTGCCGTTGAGTGCGGGAATGACCTTGCCCACCGCCTTGGCCGCCCCCGTGGAGGAGGGGATGATGTTGCCCGCCGCCGCGCGTCCGCCGCGGTAATCCTTCTTGCCGCCCGGTCCGTCCACCGTCTTCTGCGTGGCCGTGGTGGCGTGCACGGTGGTCATCAGCCCTTCGGCGATGCCCCAGTTGTCATGAATGACCTTGGCGATCGGCGCCAGGCAGTTGGTCGTGCAGGAGGCGTTCGAGACGTAGGCCTGTCCGGCATAGGTCTTGTGGTTCACGCCCATCACGAACATCGGGGTGTCGTCCTTCGAGGGCGCGCTCATCACGACCCGTTTGGCGCCCGCCTTGATGTGGCCTTCGGCCGACTTCTGGTCCAGGAAGAAGCCGGTGGACTCGCAGACGTACTCCGCACCCACTTCGTTCCACTTCAGGTTCGCCGGGTCGCGCTCCGCCGTCAGGCGGATCTTCCTGCCGTTGACGATCAGGGCGCTATCCCCCGCCTCCACCGTGCCCTTGAAGGCGCCGTGGATCGTGTCGTACTTCAGCATGTAGGCAAGCTGCTGCGCATCGAAAAGGTCGTTGATCCCGACCACTTCAACCTGCGGATTCTCCATCGCCGCCCGGAACACCAGGCGTCCGATGCGCCCGAACCCATTGATACCGATCTTGATCGCCATTTCTCTTCTCCTTCTTTCTCTTGTTGCTCTTGAAATTCAGAATGCATTCACCAGACATCCCTGAAATGAGCCGAACACCTTAGCGAAATTAAACCCCCGCGTCAACTCGGCAGGCGGCGCAACCGCGATAATCTCTAAAACAATGAAAAACCACAAGCGAGATCGCGGCCTTGGGGGGTGCTGTGCGCGGCGCCGCTCATGGTCGGGCTGGTGAATGTCTTCCTGCGGCCCAGCGCCTGGGTCGCTCCGCTGAAATGGAAACTCGTTGCGAGAACTCAACAAATAATTTCTTTTTTTATACTTGACCAATACGATAAACATAACCATATTTAATGCATCATCAAGTTGTGGGGTGGCTGATATGAAGGATAAGATCGATAAAATCCTAGCGGAAGTAAGTGGTTTGAATCCGTTACAGGTGCTGCAATGGGTGGAGCGCAACATCGCCCGTCCGGTTTTTGCCAGTTCTCTGGGGCAGGAGGATCAGGTCATTCTGCATCTGATTGCCGCCAACAAGCTGAATATTCCGGTGATCACGCTGGATACCGGCCGGCTGTTTCCGGAAACGTATACCCTGATTGCGGAGAATGAGTTGCGCTTTGGAATCAGAATTCGGGTCTTGTTTCCGGATGCCGGGGAGGTGGAAACCATGGTTGCGGAGGAAGGCATTAACCTCTTTCTAAAAGGCATAGATCAGCGCAAAAGGTGCTGCCAGGTGCGCAAAATTCATCCGTTGCGCCGGGCGCTTGGGCAGTCGGGTGGATGGGTCTGCGGTTTGCGGCGCGAGCAGTCGACGACGCGAACAGAACTGCGAGCGATCGAGTGGGATGCCGCCAACGGGATCCTCAAGATCAATCCTCTGGTCGATTGGTCGCTGGATCAGGTGACCGCTTATCTGAAAGAACACGGCGTTCCGTATAATCCGTTGCATGATCAGGGTTTTGCCAGTATCGGTTGTGCCTGCTGTACCCGGGCGATTCAGCCGGGTGAAGATATCCGTGCGGGCCGCTGGTGGTGGGAGACGCCCGAACAGAAAGAGTGCGGGTTGCATTTGGTGAATGGAATGTGGGTCCGGAGCAAAGAGTTGGAGAAACGTCATGAGTAATTATCAGTTAAGTCAGCTTAAA
>CAZGBW010000312.1:0-3455 GCA_964523995.1 uncultured Victivallales bacterium
ATTTCGTCCGCACCGTCACCCGTGTCGCCGGCGCGCCGGGCGCCAGCCTGGCGTCCGGGAGGTCAATGGTCCAGGCGAGGCGGGCACCGGTCACCCGGCCGAGGCGACCGTTGTTGACGGTGCATGCAGGGGTCTGTGGCTGTTCGAAGACGATACGAATTCTCATGATGGGTTCTCTCCTTGGCTTGATGAGTTATTCCGCCTGCGACAAGTACTTCCGGGTCTGCCGCAACGACTTGGCGTGGTCCGTCATGGCCGGACTGTATTCCAGCCCGAACGCCTCCTTGTAGCCGCCCGCCCGGATGCGGCGGACGATCTCGACATAGTTCAACTCGCCGTCCCAGAGCTCGTGCCGTCCCGGGACCCCGGCGCTGTGGAAGTGGCCGATGACATCCAGGTTCTCCTCGATGTTGGCGATGACGCTGCCCTCCATGATCTGCATGTGGTAGACGTCGTACAACAGACGCAGGTTCGGGCTGCCGATGGCGCGTACGATGGCGGCGCCCTCGGCCGAGGAGTCGAGATAGTAGTTGAAGTGGTCCGTCCGGGTGTTGAGGCATTCCAGGAGGAGCACAAAATCCTGCTTCGCCGCGGCGGTCGCCGCCCGGCCCAGCGTCTCCTCCAGGTCGCGGCGCATCTGGTTGCGGGACCGCCCCGGCTGGAGGTTGCCCGTACACGTGATGGCTTTCCGGCAACCGCAGGCCTTGGCGAAGGCCATGACCTCATCCAGCCGCGCCAGGTACTTCGACCGGTCCTCGGCGCGCACCAGCGCGCCGCCCAGCCCGCCATCGGGCGAATTAACCACCATGTTCTGGATCGTGACGCCGGCGTCCGCGCAAGCCTTCTTCATCGTTTTCGCGTCCTTGGCGCCGTTAGCGCAGTCACGGCCGTTGAACGTGCCGTCGTGGAACCAGAACTCAACCCGGTCAAACCCGCAGGCCGCGATCTTCGCGATGCGGGTATCGTACGGCAGATCCGTGAACACCATTTCCAGGCAGACATCGAACTTCATGCGTATCCTTTCTACAGCAACGCTGTGGCCACTTTGCGGATTCCCTCGGCGATCATGTCGCAGTCCTGCTCCGTGAGTTGGGACGGGATGTCCAGGTGCACCATGTCGGCGAGAAGCTGGTTGGTCCGGGGGCACATGTCGGCGCTGTAGTGCGACGGAGCCTCGCCCTTGTAGTGCGGACAGCGGTACGGACAGCCTTCCGGCGTGGGGGTCGCCTGCGAGAGGACGTGTTTCCAGTGGCTGTAGATGTGCCAGTCCGGGATCCCCTTTTCGGACACGCCCGCGGCGGCAACACCCTCGGCCTGCAGCGCCTTCACGAAGGCCGCGGTCTTTGACGGATCGTTGACACGGAACATCAGGCAGATAGCCGTGTCGCCTGCCTCGTCGTTCGAGCGGCGCAGGGTGATGCCCCGCAGGGGCCGGATCGCGTCCGTGATCCGCTTGCGGTTGGCCCGCATCTTCGCCAGCAGGTCTTCCAGCCGGCCGAGCTGCGCGAGCATGACGGCGCCGGTGAGCTCGCTCATCCGGTAGTTCACGCCGCAGAAAAGCTCGCCCTTGTAGCGTTCCTCGCCGAACCGGTCCGGCCGCCAGCAGGCCGCCGTGTCGTGGTAGCCCATGAGACGATCATACAGTTTCGAGTCGTTGGTCACACAGGCGCCGCCCTCGCCGGCGGTGATGATCTTGTGGTACTGGAAGCTGAAACAGCCGATATCGCCGAACGTGCCGAGCCGCCTTCCCTTGTAGGTTCCGCCGCAAGCCTGGGCCACATCCTCGATCAGCTTGAGATTGCGCTGGCGGCAGATGGCGGTGATGCGGTCCATGTCGCACGGCGCCCCGCGCATGTGCACGCAGATCACGGCCTTGGTGTGCGGCGTGATCTTCCGCTCCAGGTCGGCCGGGTCCAGGGTCAGGCTGTCGTCAATCTCGCAGATGACCGGAACCGCCTTGGCCGCCACGATGGCCGCGCAGGAGGCGAAGAACGTGTAGCCGTTCACAATGACCTCGTCGCCCGGGCCGACGCCGACGGCGACCAGGGCGTCAATCAGCGCGGAGGTGCAGTTTGTCACCGCCAGACAGTGCTTCGCGCCGATGTGCGCCGCGAACGCCTTCTCGAACTCGTTGACCTTCGACGGGAAATCCTTCGGTCCGTAGTAGCGGAATAGATACTTGCGGTCCAGCACCTCCATGACCTGCTTCTTTTCCTCCCCGCCGATTTCCAGTCCGCCCGGGTACATCGGGATCGTGGGGGTGGTTTTCGCCTTGGGTCCTCCGTCTATTGCCAGTTTCTGCATAGGTTTCTCCTGTTTATTGTTCAATACCGCAGCGGGCACATGATCGTGACCTGGACGGCGTTGCCCGTGCCCTCGTTACAGGCCCGGTGCTTTTCCCCCGCCTTGATGTAAAACGCGTCTCCCCGGCGGATCCGCCATTCACCCCGGCCCTCGATTTCCAGCCGCACGGGGCCGCCCTTCAGAAGCACGCCGCCCACGTCGAAGGCGTGGGTTTCCCACTCGGGGGCGGCCTCGCGGGGCGACAGGGTCTCGTGAAGCGCTTCGAAGCGCAAATCCTCCCGGCGGGGAAAAAGCAGGGTGTAGATCCGGTGTGGGTCGCGGATCGTGGCCATGGCATCGGAACGGAAGACGGGGTGCAGGTCCGGCGCGGCGGGTGTACCGAAGAAATCCGCGAAATTGGTGCCGAGCGCCTGCAGGATACGCTGCATGGTGGCAAGTGTCGGACTGCTCCGCCCCTTCTCGATCGCCGAAAGCGAGGAGGCCGAGAGATTGGCCTTCCGGCTCGCTTCGCGAAGACTCACTCCACTCTTGGCACGCAGCTTCTGCAGCCGCGCGCCAAAGTCCTGCTCACCGGTTTTCCTGTCGGTCATGGTTCTCCTGTTTGCGTTATGCACTGTTTACAAAACATGTGTTCTAAATACCGTACGATATCCGCGCATTCCTGTCAAGAGGGGTTAAAAAGGATGGTTTTATAGCTGACAGAAGGGCTGAATCTCCTCCCTCTCGAATCCTCCTCCAAGAAGCGTGGCGTTTATTTTCTCCACATGCCTGCCCTGAGCTTGTCGAAGGGTACTCATGTGGAAAAATTAACGCCACATTTGCATTTTCTTCTCTGTGGAATTATCTCCGTGTCTCTGAGTCTCCAGCTTGGTACTCCAAGCGGGTGGTGAAATATTTTTTCCATCGTTACGGCGTAACGAACAGCCCGCACCGTATCGTATTCTCCCCGCCCCGGCAAACCGCCACCAGCCGCGAACGCGTCCGCTTGCGCACCTGCATGGCCTTGGGCAACCGTGCAGCCAACCCGTCACACTCGAGGTCCACGACCACCTCGCAATCCTCGGGCGCGCGGAACCACAGTCCCGAGGCATCATACCGGAGGGCCACCGGCCCGCGGATGGTATCCACCGTGACGTCGAGCTTCTTCAGCC
>CAZGBW010000313.1:0-3441 GCA_964523995.1 uncultured Victivallales bacterium
GTGAACGTGAGGAGGGGTGCCAGGAAGCGGGCGACCTGAAGCGACAAAGGCACGGGACCGCTCACGCCATCGAACTCGATCGTGAAGAGTTGAAGGCTCCGGTAGAAGGCCTCCGCAAGGGAATTGAAATCAAGCTCGACCGCCTGATTGTGGCGCGTGGCAAATCCGAAAGTGCCCAAGGCGGCTGTTGCCACGCTCAGCAGTAGCAGCACCGGCAATCCGAACCGTTGGCAGAGGGTCCTGGAGGCTGGCTTGACAGGGTCGAGTGCGATCATTTCAGGTACTCCTCTTGTACAACAGCTTGGAAAACGAGGATCCGGCATTGTGCTGGACGATCATCGCGCCGCAGTCAGCAGTATTGAGCTTGACAAGCATGGGCACACGGTAACCGGTCTTTCGGTGCACTACAAGCCAAAAGACGGAAGAACGACGCCCCGTTCCGGGTCGGCGGCCTGTTCCAGCAACGCGGCGAACCGGACAGAGGCCGACGTGCCGCAGTCAATCGCGATGACCCTGGCGCCAAGCGCCCAGGCCAGGGCCAGTTCCTGGGCGGTGATCGTGCCGCCCCCCAGGGCAAGCAGGGTGACGTGCGCGGGAGGAACGTCCGCCGTGCGCAGATCGTCCCACATCTGGAGCGATTCGAGGATCGAATGGTCAGTTCCCCCGGTGCGGATGATCCGATCAAAGCCGGGAGCAGCCTTGGCCAAGGCGGGAAGGTAGCCGACTGTCTCCACACACGCGCCTGCCGCGTTGGCACGCGTGGCGCACCGCAAGGCGAGTCCGCAGACGCCGGCATCGGTGCCGCCGGTGAGCAGGCGTCCGTTGAAACCGGACAGCATGTCCACAAGTGGTGCCTCGAAACGGGAGAGCCGTTCGTCGCTGCCCTCGTCAGTGCTGCCAGCAAGGATCAGGACACGCCTGTCGGCATGACTGGCAGGTGTATCCTCACGCTCCGCCGGTGATTTCCAGGCTCCCCCGTGACGTTTGGTGACGGCCAGAAGCGCCGCCATACGGCCCAAGGTGCCAGCAGCGGGCAGGCAGGAACCGACGGCGGTTTTGAGAGCGTCGAGGTCTTTCGACAAGCCGTCGAGCGGGTAACCCGTTTCGAGGGCACGCGCGGCCAGGCAGAGGGATTCCACAGCGGATACGTCCTCCCCGAGCAGAAGCCGGAGCTTGCAGAGCGTCAACCAGGCCTCGGCAACCTCGATACCGGCGCCGATGTTCTCAGCGCAACGAGCGGCTGCCTGCTTCAGGCTCGGAATCAGCGGGGCGATATGGGCGCACGACCCCGAAGCGATGACGTCGCGTTCGACAATGGCGGCGAGTCGGCGGGGATCGTCCGGAACCAGCATGGAGGTTGATCGTCTCATGGCATACTCATGAATCACGGGAAGATTAGGTCGGAGGTGACGGTCAGCCAGTCATCGCTGACGAGCGAGAAGCAGGCGGCCTTGGCATCCAGCGGAACGGTCGCGGATATCTGCCTGGCGGACCGCTCAATGACGGCGGACAGCGTATGCCACTCGCGGGAAAGCCATGGTCCGCTGTCCGGGGTCATCAGAAGCGTGGCGCTCCGCAGCGGACGCTCCTCGCCGTAGTGGACGGTCATCGCCCCGTGTTCCAGCACCGGCGGGGTTACGGAAATCAACGGCACGCCACCGTTAAGACATGCGTCAGCGAAACTCCCGAGCTCGCGGGCCTCCTCCGCTTCGCGCATGTGGCCGTGGGGATAGCGCAGCTTCAGGCACAGCGTGCGCGGTCCCGCCGTGCAGACGGCTGACCGCTGCCAGATCGGCGGGGAAAAGGCGAAATCGTTGGTGCCGTTGAGCCAAAGCATCGGGCACCGTGCACGGGGAAGCACAACGGACGGATCCCAACGGTCCATCCAGGTCGTCCTGATATCGGCGGGGAAGGTCTCCGGGGATGGCATCAGCGGAGACGCGTCCAGAAAGCCGCAACCATAGACAGGCATGGCGCAGCGCCAGCGCGGATCCAAGCCGGCGGCGATACAGGTGAGATAGCCACCCCAGGAAACCCCCGTGCCGCCGATGCGGGAGGAATCAACCCCGGGAAGGGAAGCCAGCAGCGTGCCAGCCTTGATGACGGCGGCAACGGCATGGAACGGCCACTGGTCCTCCGGAGCCCATTCGGACTGGTCGAATCCCCCCCACCCCGGGGGGCCCCCGGAACTGTGGCGTGGCCAGTCGGCAGAACCCCGGATACCGGTATCGTGCAGCGGCATGGCACCGCAGGTATCCATGGCGATAGCCGCATACCCGCGCCGGTTCCACCACCGCACCCAGCGCGCGAAGGCGGAGCCCAACCCCCCGTGAACGAGGACCATGCCAGGAACCGGATTTTCCGGGGATGCGCCTTCCGGCAACCCGATCCAGGCGAAAGCACGCGCGGGGCGCCCCCGATAGGGCACGGTGTCGAAAAACACACCGCGAAGCCCGGGCTCTTCGAGATGCAGGACGTCCTGGACGGAGGGCACCTCGGCCAACCACGGGCCAAGATGGCAGTCAAAGGGGCTCGGTTTTTTCATGGGACAGGACGATATACCTCCACCGCGGTGATGAGCAAGCCATTCCTGACCGGGAACGGGCGGAATTCTTGACAGGACAGGCGGGGTGTGTAGGATGGCAGGCATGAAAATGAAATGGGTGGATTGTGCAATCGGGCCAGCGCTGGGTGCTATCGCGCTTGCGCTCTACATGATAACGCTCAGCGAGGGAGCCTTCCCCGGCGCATCCGCCATGCTGATCGTCTCGCAGCTTGGCCTCTATCCCACGCTGTCGCCCGCCTCGCCTTTGTACGGCGCAGCGGCGCACTGCATAACCGTAGTGGCCGGGACACATGCCGCCCAGGCCCTGAACCTATTCAGCGCGCTGTGCGCCTCGCTGGCGGTCTGGCTGCTGTACAGCCTGATGCGGCGCGGGATCTACTTCTTCACGGAGGAATACCAGGCAACGGAGGCGCGGCGGCGGTTGGCATCAGTGCTGGCTGGCGGATCGGCAGCCGTGTTCCTGGCCTTCTGCGTGCCTTTCTGGAGTGTGGCCAACAGGGCACACACCGCGGCATTCGACATATTCCTGCTGCTGCTGCTGGCCCGCCTCTTCACCGGTTATGCGGCGGGTGGAAAGCCGGTCACGGCACTGGCGCTGGCGCTGCTCTACGGGGCCGGATTGGCGGAGTTCGCATCGCTGATTGTGTTCGCCCCGCTCTTCGGCGGAGCAATGCTGTACGTCCTGTGGCAGCGCGAGACGCTGCGTGGATGGCTGCCAGCGGCTTTGGCGGGCATGGTGATCCTCGGACTGCTGACCTATGCGGCGGCGGCGGCGGTGTTCTTCGAGACACCCGGTTATTCGATTCGAGGGTACCAGAGTTTCATGCAGATCCTGTGGTTCATGTGGCGGGATCAGTATTTCCTGATCGCGCGCA
>CAZGBW010000314.1:0-3436 GCA_964523995.1 uncultured Victivallales bacterium
CAGTCCCGCCACCACGGCCATTCCGATTCTCGCACGCCTCACTCCACCACCACCATCCGGAACTGCCACGGGGCGATGAAGAGGGGATTGAAGGTGTCCGTCAACAGCTTTTTGTCCTTCGGATTCCGGGCGAAACCGATTTCCTCATCCACCTCCACGTCCGTACACTTCTTCGGAGGTCGGCCATCCAGCAACAGCGGCTTGATGATCAGATTCTGACTGATCGGCTGATCGGTGCCATTGGCCAGCACCAGCAGAGCCTTGCCGGTTTTCTTGTTCTTGTAGATCGTGCAAATGACGCCCTTCAATTGTTCCGCAAGCCCCTTGGCATCGTTATCCGCGAACTCGTCGCTGGACGCCGGCACCCCAAAGCCGTACTGGTAGTAACTGTCACTGCGCCAGTACGGAATGTATTCCACCGTCACCGCGTCCTCGGTCAAATAGCCGAATTTCTCCAACGCCTCGCGAACGTTTCTCCGGGGATAGACGTTGGCCAGAGTATGCCCGGGATCCGGTAGCACCCCCACGTCGTACAGCAAGGCATCCGCCAGCATGGATCGATCCTGAAACGGATCCCCGCCCGCCGCAAGAATCCACCCGACGTTGACGCAGTAGTAGCCGGTGCGTCCCGAATAAGTCTCGGTGAAATAGCGCGACTCCGCCTTGGAATATCCCTTCATGTGCGGCCGCTCGGTGCTGACATAGTTGTTTTCCCACATCACATTGTCCCGGAAATACGCGCCGTTGAAGAACACCGGCATGCCGCCATTGTCATTGCTCGTACACTCCAGCCCCGCCTGGGCGTTGATGCGCGCCAGCCGTTTGAAGAACTGCCGGGGCATCATGTAGCTGTAGGCGTACTGCCGTCGGCCGGCCGCGTGGAACTTGTGCTTCGGCAACTCGTACGCATTCCCCACCACGGGATCGACATCCACGTCGCCGTTCACGCCGTTGTCCCAGAAGAAGCCATTGGCGAAACATTGCCGGATCTGTTTACTGCGCCAGTAGACCGCGCAGTTCACCTGAGACTGGCACCACCGCCAGCGCGCCGTGGACTGATCGAAGATGGTCTCGATCGGCCGCCCGGTCACCGGGTGACGCGAGCCCGGCGGCACGAAGAAGGGTTGCGGCCGTCCCAATTGACTGCCGGTAAACTCGCCCAAGTAGCAGTAATCCCTGAGGCCGGGCATGTTAAAGCCCACGGAAACGGCGTCGGTGTAGGCCCGCTGATTCCCCTTGCCCTTGAAAAGCGGCATGAACTTGGCGTAATCCTCCTCGTTCTCCAGATGAATGGAGTATTTTGAGGTGCCGTCTCCGATATTAACCCCACCGCCGCTTCCGCCCGCATCCGCGCTCCACATGAACGTCCGGTAGCCGACGGGTTTCGGCCGGTCCGGTTGGGTCATCAGCGCGAACTGGACATGCCGCTCCTCGCTCACCGCCCCCGGTTCGTTGACCAGGAACACCCGCAGGGTAAATTCGCCCTTCTCGTTCTTTTCAATCTGCATCGCCGGCTTGTCCGCCAGCAGTTTCATCCCCCGATCCGTCTCGCACACCCACAGGAAACACCGGTCGCCGTTGCCGATCTGCAGAGCCGGAACGAAGTTCCCGTAGAACAACTCGCGCGGCGCCATATCGTCCCGGCTATTCCACACCACCGGCCCCTTCTTTCCGAAGACTTCGTCGCCCTTGACATGATAACCCGATCCGCGATAGGCCAGCATATCAACCGGCCCGGCCAGATCCATCACCAGTTCCAGCGTCTCAATGGGCGTCGTGCCGCTCTGATAATACAGGTCGTAGGTCAAGGTCCCGTCGCAATCGATCTGCATCTGACCCCGGATCGTCACGGCGCCCGCCGCGCCCTTCGCCTCGAAAACCTGCTCGCTCTTCCAGTCCTTCACCCGTTTCAAATCCCCCGTTGCCGCAAACGGACTGCGTTTGCCGCCCGCCGTCGCCTCCAGTCGCAGGGGCGCCCGGAGTTGCGGACCAAAATTTGGATTCTTTCCTTTGATGACGAGTTGAGCCGGCAGGCCGCTGGCCTCGAGTTGAATCTCGTGCATCAGGGTCTTCACCAGTTTCCCCCCCGCATCCGCTTCGAGCGGCGTATAGGGTTGCCAGACCGTATCCTCCAGCCCCTCGGTGTTGTTTTCCCAGGGGAAACTTGCCTGCTTGAAGCTCGGTGAAGTCTGGTCGCTGACGATCTTCTTGTTCGCGTCATAAAGCAGGCAGACCGTCTTATAGTCGCCGGGTTTGAGTTTGTCGAAAGCGAGGACAGCCTCGCCGCGTCGACCGCCAAAGGTTTGTGCCATGGCGTTGGTCATGGGCAGTTCCAAGGGAATCGTCAGGGTCGCGACCTCGGCGCCATCCTCTGCGGACAACAGTTTGACCTTCGCCTCGACGGCCGTCTTAACCGCGCCGTCCACGCCGAAGACGTCCGTATCCACAACGGCCCGCAGTTTGTTCACGCTGGGATAATAGGCATAGTTGTAGCTGAACGGCTGGCGGGGCGGCCGGGAATATTTCATGCCGTCCACGAAGGTTTCCTGGAACATGGGCCACCCGTCGATCGAGTGGAAGGTCATCAGAATATCGCGGTACACAATCTTGCCCGACAGGGTCCGAATGTCCACCCAGATCGCATTGCCCTGCGGCGTGATGCCGATCTTGTCCTTCTTGACCTGAATACGTTTGACCTCGCCGGGCAGGAGTTCGACGAATTGATCCTCCTCGTTGACCACGATCAGTTCCTTGTTGTTCTCGATGTAGAAGCCGACCTTGACGGTCTCGCTGCGTTCGCCGTGGTTCTTCAGGGTGAGGTTGAAATTCACCTTGTCGCGCAGAAGATCGCCCAGTTCAGTGAGCTGCGCGGTGACTCCCTTTGAGTCAAACACCAAACGCTGATAGGAGCCCTGTGACCAGGTTCCTCCGCGTTGCGAAAACAGTTTGGAGGCGTCCGCCGTCCCGCCGATCGACCGGTCGGTTCCGATCCGCCACATGGTGTCGTCGCGCAACGGCAGTTCAATCGCAAACTTGGGGTCGCGGCCATCGTACTGGCCGAATCGCATCGACTTGAGTGGAATCCGCCATTCGGTCACCCAGGCGTTCTCGTCGAACTTGCCCGCCAGATCAAATTTGCTCTGAAAGCGGTAATCGATTTCTGCGGTGGCCTCTTTGCCAAGATATAAATCCACATAGGTGTTGATCGGGTTGCACATCCATTTGAAAAAAGGACCTTCCTTGGTCGAAGGAACAAGGGTAAACTGCAGATTGTCATCCCCCAGAATGCCGTTTTCCGGATGGCTCATCACGTCGTGATATTTTCCCCTGCAGAGCAACCACGATGCCTTGGGAAACACCGGCGACCGCTGGGCCACGTAGAGATAATCCGTATCGTAGGCGAAATACCAGACCGGCTGTTTCTCTTCCACCGCAA
>CAZGBW010000315.1:0-3419 GCA_964523995.1 uncultured Victivallales bacterium
CTTTCCAGCCGGGGGCCAGTTTCAGACCCTCCGGGAAAGGCGGCGCGGCGGGTTCCGGCGGCTTTACCGGCAACCCGGCAAGGAACTCGCCCAGCGGCAGGGTTCTGGCCCCGGCGTTGACAGGTGTTTCCCTCACCGTTGCACTCAACGACTTCATCCATTCGGTGAGTGTGCCCGGTGCGGAGGTCAACGACCGCGCATAGGCATACTTGGCAATCAGCCTCGCACTTCCGTCGAATTGCAGCAGTCGGCCATACCAGGCCATCGCCTCTTCCGGCCGGCCGTCGTCGAGCAGGCGGTCGGCGAGTTTCTCGGCCGCCTGGCAGGCGGGGCGGGTTCCCTGATAAACCCGCCAATAGTCCCCGAACTTGCGGAGATCCCCTTCGGGCAACGTCGCTCCCGCTTCTTTGGCGGCGGCCTCCATGGTTGCCTGAAACCCAGCGGCTGGCGGCCACTTCGCGGCTTCCTGGCGGATGAACTCGACGGCGTCAACACCGCTCCCGTCGTCACGCGGGAAAATCTGGCCCCCCTGCGACCGGAGCAGTTTCAACGCCGCCGGCCCCGGGGTCGCACTCCGTGAGCAGGCGTCCAGGTTTTCGCGCAGCGCGACCGACTCCGTGATGATCACGCTCCCCAGCACCTTCAGGCTCGCCTTGGCGTTCTCAATCTCGCCCGCGATCTCGAAACGGGTATCATGATGGGGTGGTGCAGCCTCGAGCACGGCGATTCCCTCCGCGAGCTTGCCGCTCCGGAGCAGGGCCTTGCCTTCCTCATGCGCGGCCCGCATGGCGTCCTTGCAGAAGGGCGAGATAGCCCGCATGGCGGCAGCCCCCTCATCGTACAGACGCTGACTGGTGAAAAAGGTCGCCAGTGCCGTGATATCGGCGAATGTCGGCGCCTGCCCGGCAACAACCGCGTCAAGAATCCCGCGCGCCTGCCCGAGGGCGTTGCTGTCGGCGTAGACGGCTGCTTTGGCGAGAAGCGAATCGAGGGGGCTCGTGAAGCTCCTGGTTTCCGTGGACCAGCATTCACCCGACGCGTTCGTGGCGTAGAAGCGATAGTAGTATGTTGTGCCGCGGGTCAGCCCCGTCAGGGACGCGGTCACCGTGCCGACGCTCTGGGTACCCAGGAAATTCGTGTAACTCCAGCCGCCGGTGTCCATGGCCGTGGCACCCCAGTAGCACCGCACCTCCGTTGGCGATTTCCCCGTTGACACGAGCACCCCATGCACATCGCCTGAAGTGTCCCGCAAATTGGAGCACCCCATGCTGCGGATGTCCACCCCGCCGGTGGCCCACGTCAGGTTGACCGAGTCCTTGTCGTAGATCACCCGGGCTGACGACCCCGTGCCGGTTACAGCGGCGAATCGCCAGCGGCTGAAATCCGCACCCGGCGCGCTGAGGATCGTGAGCGTCTTCCCGCTCAGGGCGGATTCAGACCCTATGATGTTCAACGCCAGCACGGCATTGGTGATACTCGACGCCAGAACAGCATCGCCATGCTCCACGCGGAGCTGGTCATGCCTCGCGTCCGACGCCGAGCCCGCCACCTCGATCTGCAGCGTGGCCGGCTTGCCGCTCGCGTTTTGACCTGACAAACCGGCGGGTGAGACACCCGCCGCCACGGGTTTGTCCACATCACGGGCCGTGGGGGCGGGCGTCCCGCCCGTCCCACTTCGCGCAAACGCGAACCGGCCGTCCACCGTCAGGATTCCCATGCCCGTCGAATTCGTGCCAGGCACGATCTGGCTCCCCGCGACTGTCAGCCGGTTCGACCCGCTGCCGTCCTCCACCTTGAACGTCCCCGCACCGGCCAGCGTATTGCTCAGGCGCCAGTCCGCGTTAACCGTCTTGTCCAGCACCATGATCGTGTTGGCTTCCACGGTGACCGGCCCCGTGCCCAGCGAGCCCTCCCCGCGGACTGTGGCCGTATGGATGCCATACGTCGCCACCACTGTACCGCCGCTATGCGTGTTGTTGGTCCCACCGATCACCGACCCGCCAACGGAATTCTGGTAAGCGTCGAATACGTAGAACCGCACCCCGCCCGCCCCGGAAATCGGGCCGTCCAAGTTCCACCCGTCACCACGACTCTCGCCAACATTCAAGGTGCCGCCCGATGCGATGTTGATCGGCCCGGTAACACGCCGATTTGCGGCCCACGATACACCTCCGTTGAAGGTGCCGCCGGCGGCCGACACGTTGAAGGCGAGCGCGTTCGTGACGTTGGGATAGCCCTCCGTGCCCATCACAAGGGAACCGCCGTACAGATTGACGACGGGCGGGGGCTCGGCCGCGTAGGTTTGGCTGACATTAACGGCGATCTTCCCGTCGCTGTACACGTGCACCACCTTCCCGGGCGGAAGGGCGTGGTCGCAGGCCAGTGTCAGCGTGCCTTGCGTGACCACGACGCTGCCCAGAAAGTCGTTCGCGGCATTGTTGAGCGTCAGGCCGCCGGAGCCAAGCTGATCGGGCGTGGTCAGCGTGATTCCGCCCGGCCCGCTGACCTTGCCGGAGAGTTTCGGGCTTCCCTGCCGACCCGGCGCGGCAATCAGACCCTTGGCGGTGATCATGATCGGCCCCGTCCACTCGCCACCACCAGCGTCCCAATCAACGCTCCCGATCTTTCCGCCGTCGAAGGTCACGGGATTCGCGATGATGGTCCCCGCGGAACTGGCCGCGGCCTTGGCCGCCACCAAACCATTGGCTGCCACGATGATCGCGGGGTAGTTGCCGGTAGAACCCAGGTTGGTTGTAGCCAGGACCGCACTGTTCCAGGTTCCCATGTTGATCAGCCCCCGGTCCGCCAGCGAGGACGGTTTACCGGAGCCACCCCACGTCGTGTTCAAATTCCAGTCGCCGGCGGCGCTGGTGATGTAATCCGCCGCCCCCGCCGCCGGCGCCAAGAGCGCCAACAGCAGTGGAAGCAAACAAACAATCGCCATGACGGAGGGCTTGCGTGTTCTCATCACTACTTCATCACATGGCCGTGGTACGGCATGTCTTCCATAAATCTTACAGTTCAACGTGATATACTTAAAGGACTGGAAACTAGACAAACGTCTGTAAAGCGTCAACATATATGTGCGAGGGTGTCGGCGTCAGTGCAAAACCGGATTAATTGTCCAGTGCAAAACCGGACGCGGTTTGCATTTCAGACAGCTGCTGCTCATGCCATATTGCCGGAGATGTGATCGGCGAACGATTACGGGCGACGATTACGATGGACGATTGGTGCTTCGCTCTCCTCGTAATCCGTAATCGTCGCCCGTAATCGTCGCCCGCAATCGTGTACCCGGGGGCTTCAGGGTCAGACCTGTACAATGTACTTTGACAGGGCGTCCGAGGCTTCAGGGTCAGACCTCGGGGCTTCAGGGGCTTCAGGGTCAGACCTGTACAATGTACTTTGACAGGGCGTCC
>CAZGBW010000316.1:0-3417 GCA_964523995.1 uncultured Victivallales bacterium
GCCGGGCGCGCGGGAATCGGTTTGCAGTGCCGGCCGGGATAGTGTATATCCGCAGGCCATGCAAACAGTAGATGATTCGGAGACGGTGACGGCCACCCTGACGGCCTGGATGAAGTCCGCGTTCGTGGCGCTTTACGGGGACGCGATCGATGTTTCGGGCGTGGGGGTCGTGGAAACGGGGGATTCCAGGTTCGGCGACTACCAGTGCAACGCGGCGATGGGATTGGCCAAGACACTCAAGGTGGCACCGCGTGCGGTGGCCGAGAAACTGGTGACAGGCGTCCCCCCGCACGAGATGGTCGCCCGTCTGGAAGTGGCCGGCCCCGGCTTTATCAACATTTTCCTGTCCGACGAATGGCTGATCCGGCGTGTGCGTTCACTGCTGGCGGACCCGCAGTGCGGCGTTCCGCAACCGGGTGCGGGGCGTACCGTCGTGATGGACTACTCGAGTCCGAACATCGCCAAGCCGATGCATATCGGTCATATCCGTTCGACGATTATCGGGAATTCGCTGGACCGCATGCATCGGTTCCTGGGTTACCGGGTGTTGGCTGACAACCATATCGGCGACTGGGGAACGCAGTTCGGCATCATCATCCTGGGCTACCGTCACTTCCTGGACCGCGCGGCACTCGAGGTGTCGCCGATCGAGGAGCTTGAGCGCGTATACGTCAAAAGCTATGAGAAGGCGAAGAGCGACGATTCCTGGATGGAGGCCTGCCGGCAGGAGCTGGTCAAGCTCCAGGCGGGGGATCCCGGGAACACGGAGCTCTGGAAGCAGTTCATTGCACTCAGCCTGCGGGAATTCGCGCGGATCTACAAGCGCCTGGGTGTCTCGTTCGACCTCGTTCGCGGGGAGAGCTACTACAACAGCCGGCTGGCTGGCATGGTATCGCGGCTGGAGAAGGCCGGCCTCGCGACGGAGAGCGAGGGCGCGACGGTGGTCTTCCTCGAGGAGGAGGGCCTGCCGGTCTGCATCGTCCGCAAGAGCGATGGTGGCTTCAATTACGCGACGACCGACCTGGCGACGGTGGTATCGCGCATTGAGGAATTCGCGCCGGAGAAGATTGTCTACATCACGGATGAGCGGCAGCAGTTGCATTTCAAGCAGTTCTTCACGATTTGCCGCAAGCTCGGCTACGGGACACGGCTGGAGCATGTCTGGTTCGGTTTGATGCGGCTACCGGATGCCACGTTTTCAACACGGCAGGGGAATGTGATCAAGCTCGAGCATCTGCTGGATGAAGCCGAGCGGCGCGCGTTCGAACTCGTGCGCGTCTCGAGTCCGGACATGCCGGAAGCGGAGCAGCGCGAGGTCGCCCGCGCGATCGGGATCGGAGCCGTGAAGTACGCGGACCTCAGTCAGAATCCGCAGACAACGGTGACCTTCACCTGGGACAAGGCGCTGGCGCTGGACGGCAACAGCGGCCCTTACCTGCAGTATGCCTATGCCCGCATTGCCGGTGTCCGCGGCAAATACCGGGAGCGCTTTCCCGATGGCGCGCCGGAGGAGGCGGATCTGCTGCTGACCGCGCCGGTGGAGCGGCAGTTGATGATCCGGCTGCTGCGGTTTCCGGAAGCGGTCACACGGGCGGCGGATGGGTACAAGCCAAGCGTTGTTGCGGATTACCTGTATGATCTGGCGCAGACGTACAGTTCATTTTACCAGAATCTGCCGTTCCTGAAGGCGGAGGATGGTGTGCGCGAGAGTCGTGTGCAACTGTGCGAAATCACGGCGCGGGTGCTGCGTTGCGGGCTGTCGCTGCTCGGGATCGAGACTCCGGAGCGTATTTAATTGCAGTCGGCAGCGTTGTCGGTGTAGCATGACATGTCGGGACATAAGCGTTTGATAAACATCGGCGGCCGCCGGACAGGGCTGGATAGATATGAGTACAACGGAAACGGATAGCGACATGCGGGATGCGGCTGCTGGAGATGGCGACCTGGTTCTGGACCTGAACTTTGTTCCGCAATGGGCGCGCCGCCCGCCGGATGCGTCGCGTTTTGCCCGTTTTGACGATGCCGAGCACGAGGGTCGCCGCGGCGGCGGCTCACGGGGACCGGAGCGCACGGGGCGCGATACGCGGGGCGATCACCGTCCGCGTCCGGGGGATGACCGGGCGCGCCGCCGGGACCGGGGTACGGACGCGCCTGCGCGCCGGAGCGAGGCGGGAGGGCCGGCGGCCCCAACCACCCGTGAGCCGAACGCGGCTCCGGATATCCGTGGCCGGGCTCCTTCCGCCCCGCGGGATGCGGTGCGCCGTGATCGCGCGGACGGGGAATCCGCACGCGAGCCGTCATCGCCCGAGTTCCTGCCGCTGAGTGTTCGTTTCCTGCCGGAACGAAAACCCCTGAGTGATCTGATCCGCCGGATTTCCTCGACCAGCCGTGCATATCCGCTGCTGGAAGTCGCCTCGCTGCTGATGGCCCAGGAGGGGTGCTGCTACATCAAGGTGGAGGTTCTTCCCCAGGCCACGGATTTCCGCCTGTTCCAGTGCCGGCACTGCCGGACGCTGGCCCTGAGCGCGGAAGCCATTGAGGAACACGTGGTGGAGGATCACCTGGACCTGTTCGTTGATGAACAGGAGGAGGCGGTTGATCCGCCTTCCGGCGTGTTCGTGTGTGTCGCGAAATGCGGTTACAGCGGTGTGCTGCTGGGGCCGCCGAATCATCACAGCTATTCCGAAGCGGTGAAACGGCTGCATGCCAGTCGATTTTCAAATATGGATTTCGAGGTTTACCGCCGGCATATCCAGACTTCCCACGCGCCCGAGGATGTCGAGCGATGGAAGGCGGAGTCCTCCAAGCGCGTGGTTTACCGGTTGAAGGCCACGGGGGAGGCGATGACCTGGGCCGATGCACAGCGGCACATGCGGACGGTAGTGCTGCCAGGCTCGGTTGAATCCCTGCGCCGGGCGGTGCTTTCGGAGAAGGAGGCGCATGCGGTTCGCGATCCGGCCATACGGCGGACGATCCGTATCGAGTGGCAGGATGAATCGCGTTTCCCGATCCATCTTGCATTTGCGCTGCGGGCGGCGTTCCGGCATCGGGGCCTGCACCAGTTCAAATCGGGCGGCGGTCATGGCAAAGGGGTTAATTTCGTCACGACGGTCAAGCCCGCGGCCCTGGATCCGGATACCGCCATCGCGGAGATCCGCGACACGCTCCTGTTTCTGAGGGCGCATCCCGGTTGCACGCGTCAGGAGATGGTTGAGGCGCTTCGACCCGGTGCCGACCCGGCTTCGGCGGAAGTCAAGGCTCTGCTGCAGCCCATTCACTGGCTGGTGGAAAAGGGTCACATCATCGAATTCTTCAATGGAACGCTTTCCGTGCCTTTGTCGTCGCGGCGGTAACGGGGTCGTGGCGGAGAGGCTTGCGGAAGAGACCGCAGGTCCATTCGCCTTCCGTGGCCAGTTC